>NZ_CP034852.1:323082-335069 GCF_005080825.1 Buchnera aphidicola (Thelaxes californica)
AAATTAATACAAAGAAATTGTATAACACTCTCCGATTTTACTATAACCGAAATAGAAAAAATAATTAAATTTTCTATTTTTTTAAAAAAAAAAAAACAATCAAATAATGAAATACAATATTTAAAAAACAAAAATATTGTTTTAATTTTTGAACAACCTTCTACACGTACTAAATGTTCAGCAATTGTAGCTTGTAATGAACAAGGTGCTCATGTAACATATTTAGATTCCATTAACTCACATTTTAAATATAAAGAATCTATTAAAGATACTATAATTTTTTTGAGTAGTTTATATGATGGTATTTTATATCGAGGAAAAAAACATACAGATTTAGAAAATATTGTAAAAAATTCATCTATTCCAGTTTGGAATGGATTAACAGATAAAACACATCCTACACAAATTTTATCTGATTTAGTTACTATTAAAGAATATTCAACAGATAAAAAATGGTCAGAAATTAACATTACATATGTAGGAGATGCTACAAATAATATTTGTAGTACTTTCATAGAAATTGCAAAAATTATTAATTTAAATCTAACAATAGTATCACCTAAAGAATTAAAACCTAATATAAATACAATAGATTTTAAAAATCATGAAAAATATAAAAATATTAAATACACTGAAAATATAGAGGAAGGAGTACAACAAGCAGATTTTATATATACAGATATATGGTTATCTATGAATGAATCAGAAAAATTATGGAATGATAGAATAAACATTTTAAAAAATTATCAAGTAAATCAAAATATGATTTTATTATCCAATAACAAAAATGTAAAAATTATGCACTGTTTACCAGCATTATATGATTCTAGTACTAAAATTGGAAAAAAAATTCTACTAAATAATAAATTAAATAATGGTGTTGAAATTACACATGATGTTTTTTTTTCAAAAAATAGTATTGTTTTTGATCAAGCTAAAAATAAAATTTTTTCATTAAAAGCTATCATGATTTCTTCTTTAATAAAATTAAAATACTTTTTCTAATTCACATTTTCAATAATGATTAATTGTATATTTTTATATAATTTAAATATGTTAAAATTTAATATAAATCTATTTTTTTAACATAAAAATAATATTGACATACAAGAGGTAAAAAATGACTGCTATCATTATTAATACTAAACATGCTCCTCAACCAATTGGTCCTTATAACCAAGGAATATGTAATGGAAACATCTTATATATTTCAGGACAAATTCCAACACATACATTAGAAAACGTTGATAATATGAATATACAACAACAAACACAAATAATATTATCTAATATTAAAAATATAATTTTAAAAGCAAATTTTTCTGTTAATAATATTATTAAAACTACTATTTTTTTAACTAAAATAAAAGACTTACAAGATGTAAATAAAATTTATAAAATTTTTTTTCAAGAAAATAATAGTCATTTTCCTACTCGATCTTGCATAGAAGTAAATAACTTACCTAAAAACGCAAAAATAGAAATTGAAGCAATTGCTATGAAATAAAATTTTTATATCAATATGCCACTAAGTGGCATAAAAATAAAAAATATATTTATATCAAAAAAAAATTTAAAAAGACAATCACTATGAAATGGATTTTCGATTAGAAAAATTTTTTTTTGAAAGAGAATTTCGAACAGGAATACGACGAACTAAAAATTTATTTTTATTGTTATTAATTCGATAATTTTTTAATAATTTAATATTTATAGGTTTATTGAAAATACGTGTTCGTATACAACTTTGTATTAAAGTTTTAGAAATACCTTTAGGCAATTCTATAGTAGAATATTTAGAAAATAATTTTACATTTCCTATTTGACGACTAGGTATATTTGCTTCATTTGCAATTGCTCCTACAATATGTCTTACTTCTACACCATCATCTTTTCCTACTTCAATTCTATATAAATCAATCAATTCTAAAAACTTTTTATCTCGACGAAAAATTTTTTGATTTCTTTTATCATCTTTTCGACAATTATCTTTTATAAAATTTGATTTATATATATTTCTTTTCATATCTGGTGCAATAATTAAAGGACGTTCTCCTTGAGCTATTTTTAGTAATGCTGCAGATAAATTAAGTAAATTTATTTCCTCATGAGGATAAATTTTTGGAAGTAGTTGTTTATATTTTTCTAAATCTGAACTATTTAAATATATTTTAATTTTTTCAGAAAGTTTTTTTAATCTTTTTTGAGCTAATATATTTACATTTGGTATAGTTACTTCTCTTATTGTAGTTTTTACTATACGTTCTATGTTTTTTAATAAACGTCTTTCTCTATTTTCTACAAATAACAAAGCTTTTCCACTTCTACCTGCTCGTCCAGTTCTACCTATTCTATGTACATAAGACTCCGCATCCATTGGTATGTCATAATTAATTACCCAACTAATTCTATCAACATCTAATCCTCTAGCTGCAACGTCAGTAGCTATTAAAATATCTAAAGTACCGTTTTTTAGACGTTCTAAAGTTTGTTCTCGAAGAGATTGATTCATATCTCCATTAAGTGCCGCACTATTATATCCATGTTTTTCTAAAACTTCTGATACTTCTAAAGTAGCACTTTTAGTACGAACAAAAATAATAGTAGCAGAAAAATCTTCTACTTCTAAAAATCGAATTAATGCATCAGTTTTACGTCCATAAACAATCCAAAAACTTTGTCGAATATCTGGACAATTTGTTATACTAGACTGTATTTTAATTTCTTTTGGAGTATTCATAAATCTTCTTGTAATTCTTCGAATTGCTTCAGGCATAGTAGCAGAAAATAAAGCGGTTTGCCTTTTTTTTGGTATAGAACGCATGATAGTTTCTACATCTTCTATAAATCCCATTCTTAACATTTCATCGGCTTCATCTATAACTAAACTATATAAATGAGATAAATTTAAAGTTTTTCTATTTAAATGATCTAATAATCTACCAGGAGTTCCAACTACAATTTGAGGACCTTTTTTTAATGCTTTTAATTGTAGTTCATATCTTTGCCCTCCATATAAAGCTAAAACATTAATTCCATTAATATATTTTGAAAATAATGAACATGCTTCTGCTACTTGAACAGCTAATTCTCTAGTAGGGGCTAAAACTAAAATTTGTGGTTTTTTTAGATTAATATTAATATTATGAAGTAAAGGTAATGCAAAAGCAGCGGTTTTTCCACTTCCTGTTTGAGCCATTCCTAATACATCATATCCTTTTAATAATAAAGGAATACATGCTGTTTGAATAGGTGAAGGAGTAATATAATTTAAATCTTGTAAAGATCGAATGATATAATCATTTAAACCAAACGTTAAAAATTTATTGTCAACATGAGTCATGTAATACAAATGCCTCTTAAATTAAACGGGCCAGTTTACATAACTCATTATAATAATATTATTTATTTTCATTGAAAAATGTGAACTGGCTCAAAATAAAGATAATTTTATGGAAAGTATAAATACACATTACGTTTTTAATATTTATAAAGAATCAATATAAATATTACAATGAATATGTATAATATACTAATATTTTTTGTAAAAATTTTTTTTATGAAAATATATATTTTATTTAAAATTAAAAAATATATTTTTTATAAAAAAAATTATATATATTTTATTTATATTAATAATTCTAGTTATTTAAAATTATTTTTTAGCTTCTTTAATGCTTAATCGAATTCTACCTTGTCTATCTAATTCTAACACTTTTACTATAACACTTTGGTCTATTTTTAAATAATCACTTACTTTTTCTACTCTTTTATTTGCAATTTGAGAAATATGTACTAAACCTTCTTTTCCAATTCCAATTGAGACAAATGCACCAAAATCTACAATACGTGTAATTTTTCCAGTATAAATTTTTCCAATTTCAATTTCTGCCGTAATATCTTGAATTCTTTGAATCGCATTTTTTGCTTTTTCTTCAATTGAAGCAGAAATTTTTATAGTTCCATCATCTTCTATTTCTATAGTTGTTCCTGTTTCTTCAGTTAACATGCGAATAATAGATCCTCCTTTTCCAATAATATCTTTGATTTTTTCAGGATTAATTTTCATAGTATAAATCCTTGGAGCAAAAACAGATATTGCGTTTCTAGGAGAACTCAGTGCTTGTTGCATAACATTTAAAATATATAATCTAGCATTTTTAGCTTGATTTAATGCAATTTTCATAATTTCTGTAGTAATACCTTCTATTTTAATATCCATTTGTAAAGCAGTAATACCTTGATGTGTTCCCGCAACTTTAAAGTCCATATCTCCTAAATGATCTTCCTCTCCTAAAATATCTGTTAAAATAATATATTTATCATCTTCTTTTACTAAACCCATTGCTATTCCAGCAATAGAAGATTTTATAGGGACTCCAGCATCCATTAAGGCTAAAGAAGCACCACATACAGAAGCCATAGAAGAAGAACCATCAGATTCTGTTATTTCAGAAACAATACGAATAGTGTAAGGAAATTGATCTAATTTTGGCATAACTGCTAAAAAACTTTTTTTTGCTAATTTTCCATGACCAATTTCTCTTCTTTTTGGAGAACCGACTATTCCTATCTCTCCTACTGAATAAGGTGGAAAATTATAATGAAAAATAAAATTATCTGTTCTATCTCCAAGTAATTCATCTAAATTTTGAGCATCTCGAGCAGTTCCAAGTGTAACAGATACCAAAGCTTGAGTATTACCTCGAGTAAATAAAGATGATCCATGTGTTCTAGGTAAAATACCAGTACATACATTTAGCATTCTAACTACATCTTTTTCCCTTCCGTCAATTCTTATATTTTTTTTAATTAATTGTTTACGTACAATTTTTTTTTCTATATTATAAAAAATATTTTCTATTTCAAAAACAGTGTATTTTTCTACTTCTTGACTATAATATTCAAGAATATCATTTTTAATTTTTTGTAGTTTTAATACCCTTTCTTTTTTATTATAAATATCATACGCTTCTATGATCGATTGTTCATATATATCTTTAATTTCTTGATATAAAATTAAGTCATATGTAATTAGTTGATATTCAAAATTAGATTTAATCATCAAAGAAGTAAAAAACATTATATTTTCAATTAATGTTTGTTGTGCTTTGTGTCCAAATATAATTGCATTTAATATATCTGACTCTTTTAAAATATTTGCTTCTGCTTCAACCATTAAAATGGCATCTTTAGTACCGGAAATTATTAAATCAAGAGAACTAGATTTCATATCATCTATTATAGGATTTAAAACATAACTATTATTAATAAAACCAATTCTAGCAGCTCCAATTGGTCCTTTAAAAGGTAAATCAGAAATACTTAAAGCTGCTGATACTCCTATCATTGCAACAATATCAGGATTAATTTGAGGATTTACTGAAACAACTGTCGCTACAATTTGAACTTCATAAAAAAATCCTTCTGGAAATAACGGTCGAATAGGTCGATCAATTAATCTTCCTATTAAGATTTCATTTTCACTTGGTCTTCCTTCTCTTCTAAAAAATCCTCCTGGAATTTTTCCTGCTGCATACGTTCGCTCTTGATAATTAACTGTTAAAGGAAAAAAATTTTTTTCTATAGTAGGAGGATTTTTTTTTTGTGCTACAACTGTAACTAATACAGCAGTATCATCCATACTGACCATTACAGAAGAGGTAGCTTGTCGAGCGATTATACCTGTTTCTAAAGTAACAGTATGTGAACCATATTGAAATTTATGTTGAATAGCATTTAACAAAACAATGTTCCTTAATATAAATAATGTTATTTTCATACATAATAGTACAAAAAAAATTGTTTTTGATTATTACAATATTTAAAAATATCTTTTTAACAAAAAAATATATTAAAATGTATTATAATAACTGCATCTAAATAATATTTGGATATATGTAATATTGATAAAACAAAATCACATCTTTAATTTATTTACGCAAAGATAATTGTTTTACTAATTTAATATAATTATTAAAACTCTTTTTTTTTAAATAATTTAATAATTTTCTTCTCTTAGCTACCATATTTAATAAACCAAGTCTACTACTATGATCTTTTTTATTTATAGAAAAATGAGATTGTAATTGATTAATTCGTTTAGTTAATAAAGCAATTTGTACTTCAGAATTACCTGAATCAACATCATTTTTTCCAAATTTTATTATAATTTTTTTTTTTTGTTGGGTACTTAAAGACATAACTTTTCCTTTTTAATTTATGTATTAAACATATTTTAAATTATTTTTTTTGAAATTATTAACATAATTTTTTCAAAGTAGTATATTCATATAAATATTTTTTTAGGGTATAAAAAATGATCTTCTTGTATTATACCTAAACCAATAAATTTTTTATCATTTTTTCTAAGAACTCTTATTAATCCTGTTAATATATTTTGTTTTATATTAATTTTAGATCCATTTTTAAACATGTAAATTTCTTTAGTATCTAAACAATAATATTGAAAATCAGAAATAGGATGATCCATTGGAAGTAGAAACAAATCTAAGTGATTGTAATAAGAACTTTCATAAGAATTATGTTTTTTTTGTATTTGATTTAATTTTTGTAAAGATATAGTATGATATAATTCGTAAATAAACAATTTTATTCTTCTCAAATAAACGACATGTGCACCACATCCTAATATATTACCAATATCATCTATTAGCGTTCGAATATATGTTCCTTTAGAACACGTTACTATAATTTTGACATAATTTTTATAAATACTGACAACACTAATTTTTTTAATAAAAATCTTTCTTAAAGTTCTAGGAGGAATAATATTTTTTCTAGCATATTTATATAGAGATATACCTTGATATTTTACTGCTGAATACAAAGGAGGTATTTGATAACTCTCTCCTAAAAATTTCTGAACAACATTGGTAATATTTTTAAAAACATTTTTATGAACAATACATGTTTTTAATAAAACACCTTCTGAATCTAAAGTTGAAGTAATTTCTCCTAATTTCATAATTACAGAATAAGTTTTATTTGATTCTAATAAATATCTAGATAATTTTGTAGCTAATCCTAAACAAATAGGTAATATTCCTGAAGCAAGTGGATCTAAAGATCCAGTATGTCCCGCCTTTTTAGCATTAAATATCTTTTTTACTTGTTGTAAAGCAGCATTAGATGTTAAACCTACTGGTTTATCTAATAATAAAATTCCGTTAACATTTCTCTTAATATGATTATATTTCAATATATTACCTTTACATCATTCAATATTTTCATATATTAAAATTTTTATTTTTTTTGTATATTACTAATAATATTATTAATTTTTTCTCCTGTCGTAAAAGAAGGATCAAAATGAAATTTTAAATTAGGAATTACTCTAACATTAATTTTTTTAGAAACTAAATTTTTAATATATCCAGAAGCAGACTGTAATACTTTTAATATTAAATCAACTTTTTCATGATATTCTGTATTATATTTTTTTTCTTTATTAAGTAATGTTATAAAAATATTTGCATGAGTTAAATCTTTTGAAACTACTACTTCTGAAATAGTTAACATAACATTAATACGAGGATCCCTGATGTCTTTTTGTACAACAAATGCTAATTCTTTTTTTAAAATTGTTGACATTCTAGAAGATCTAAAATGTTTTACAATTTTTTTTTTTTTTTTATTTATTTTTTTCAAAAAAGTAACCTTATAAAATATGAAATAATGTTAAATATTTATATATTTCTTTGTATTTCTTTCATTTCTACAACTTCAATTATGTCTTTAATAAGAATATCTTGATAATTTTTTATTCCTATTCCACATTCCATTCCATTTTTTACTTCTATCACATCTTCTCGATATCTTCGTAAAGATTCTAATTCTCCTTCATATATAACTACATTATTACGCAATATTCTTACTGGATTATTACGTTTTATTACCCCCTCTATTACCATACATCCTGCAATTGCAGGAAATTTAGGAGATTTAAAAACATTACGTACTTCTGCTAAACCTAATATTTCTTGTTTATATTCAGGAGATAACATACCTTTCATCGCATTACTAATATCATTAATTAAAGTATAAATTACTGAATAATATCGTAAATCTAATTTTTCTTTTTCAATTATTTGTTTAGAAGAAGTATAAGCACGAACATTAAAACCTATAATAATAGCATTAGAAGCTAATGCTAAAGTAGCATCTGTTTCTGTTATAGCACCTACTCCGGAACCAATAATTTTTATTTTTATTTCAGAATTAGATAATTTTAATAAAGCTTCACATATTGCTTCTAATGAACCTTGAACATCTGATTTTAATACTATATTTAATGATAAAATATTTTCTTCTTTCATATTTTCAAATATATTGTCTAATTTTAATCTACGATTTTTATCTAATTTATTTTCTCTATTTTTTTCCTGTCGATAAATCGCTAATTCTCTAGCTTTTTTTTCATCATTAAGTGCATACATTACACTTCCTATTTCAGGTAATGAAGAAAAACCTAAAATTACTATTGGAAGAGATGGAATTGCTTTATTTATATTTTTACCTACTTCATTGGTCATTGCTTTAACTTTTCCATATGAACAACCTGATAAAATAATATCTCCTTTTTTTAACGTTCCTTCTTGTATTAATATAGTTGCAATAGGACCTTTACCTTTATCAATATAAGATTCAATTACAACACCACGAGCTAAACCTTGATCAATAGCTTTTAATTCCATCATTTCCGCTTGTAATAAAATTAAATTCAATAAATCATCAATTCCTTTTCCTGTTTTAGCTGATACTTGAATAAAAATATTATCTCCTCCCCATTCTTCTGGAACAATATCATGTTTCATTAAAGCATGTTTAATTTGTTCTGGATCAGATTCAATACGATCAATTTTATTAATAGCAACTAATACAGGAACATTTGCAGCTTTTGCATGTTGAATCGCTTCAATAGTTTGAGGTTGAACTCCGTCATCAACAGCGACAACTAAAACAATAATATCAGTAATTTTTACTCCTCTAGCACGCATAGAAGTAAAAGCAGCATGACCTGGAGTATCTAAGAAAGTTATTAAACCTTTTTTAGTTTTTACTTGATATGCTCCAATGTGTTGTGTAATTCCTCCTGCTTCTTTTTTTGCTATTCGTGTAGATCTAATAAAATCTAATAATGATGTTTTCCCATGATCTACATGACCCATAATTGTTACTACTGGAGGTCTTTCTTTTAATAATGTATTATCAATTACTCGATCACATATAATAGATTTTTCTAAATCGTTTTTATTATATAAAATTACTTTATGACCCATTTTTTCTGCTATTAATTGAGCTGTTTTCTGATTTAACAATTGATTAATTGTTGCAATAATTCCAAAACTAATCATTTTTTTAATTAATTCAACACTTTTTATTGACATTTTATTAGCTAATTCTGATACTTTAATAAATTCACCGATAAAAATATCTTTATTCACTATTTTAATAGGTTTTTGAAATACTTGTTTTAACGAATTTAACTTGATGTGATTTTTATTGTTTTTATTTTTTTTAATGATATTATTTTTTTCTTCTCGTATATTATTTTTTTTTAAAAATTTTTCATTATTTTTAGATTTTAATGTTTTTATGTTTTTTTTACGTTTATGTATTAAAAAATGAGATTGTTCATCTTTATCTTTATCTGTATTTTTTTTTTTTAAAAAACTGTTATTTTTTTTATTCAAGAGATCCTGCTTTTTCATATGAACTATTTATATAAAATAATAATTTTTATGTTTTAATATTTATTGTATTTTTATTAAAAAATTTTTAATTTTTTAATTTTGAATTTTTTTCATAAACAATTTTTTATTGTATATATATTTTGATTTTTTTAATTTATATTTTTGTTACTTTATTTTATATTAATTAATTGTATTAATTAAATACATTATACTTTTTAAAAAATATTTTTATGAAAAAATATAATAAATTGTGTTTTTATTATAAATACCCTAAAATAATTTATATATTATTAACATATCTTGTTACATTGTTTTTATTATCAAATTTTATTTTTTTTTCGTTTTTTGAAAAAATTAATATCACTTGTTTTTAGATTGACACAATCAATGTTTTTAATATTCATTCAATAATTTATTTGTTTATTAAATGATGAAAGAAAATTTATATTTTATTTAAGACACTTAATATATTATTACATTAATATTGTATCATCAAAAAATTTTATTCAAAATAAAAAATTTTTTCCTTTTCATAACAAAAATATACTGCTATATTTTATTTTTAAATTTTTTTTAAATTATTGAAATTATTGTGTTTCGTTGTCCACTAAATTAATTAAAAAAATTTATTTTTTTAATTAAAAATAATATAAAAACTTTAAATTTTTTTTATTTTTTAATAATCTTTAAAGACATTTAAAATTATTTAATTTTTTATATGTGTTATTTATATGCTTTTTTACTGTATTAAAAATAATATTTTAAATAAATAAGTGTAAGTTAAAATTATTTACAATAATTAATCAAAAAAATAATCCGATATTGTATATCTTATCAAAAAAAAACCAATAATTTATATTTTTAATATGAAATGAATAATATTTAAATATTTTGTAAAATTTTATTTTTCAATATTGTTTTTGTATGTTTTACATGTAAATGTTCAATAGTCATCACATTAATTTCCCAACCACTTAATTGCGAAGCTAAACGAACATTTTGTCCATTTTTTCCAATCGCTTGTGATATGTTAGATATTTCTACTGCAACATCCATAAAAAAATGATTTTTATCCATACAAATAGATGAAACATCAACTGGAGCCATCGAATTAATTACAAATTGAGTAGGATTATCATCCCATAATACAATATCTATTTTTTCACCACATAATTCATTAGAGATAGCCTGTACTCTAGCTCCTCGAATACCAACACAAGCACCTACTGGATCAATATTTATATCATGAGTTTTTACTGCTATTTTTGACCTAGAACCAGGATCTCTAGCAACCGCTTTTATTTCTATTATTTCTTCACTTATTTCAGGGACTTCAATACGAAACAATTCTACTAACATTTCTGGTTTAGCACGACTAAGAAATAGTTGAATACCCATAACATCCGGGTATACTGCATATAATAAACCACGTATGCGATCACCTGGTCGAAAATTTTCTCTAGGTAACATATTTTCTTTATTAATAATACCTTCTGCATATCGACCTACATCTAAAATAATGTAATCTCGATTATTTTTTTTTACGATACCTGTAACAATATCTCCTATTTTTTTTTGAAACTTTTTTAAAACCATATTTTTTTCTGCTTCTTGTACTTTTTTAACGATGATATTTTTTGCTGTTTGTGTTGTAATACGATTAAAATTAATTGAATCAATTTTATCTTCTATATAATCATTTAATTGTAATTTTTGATTTGAAAATTGTGCTGCCTCTAATGTAATTTCTTTAGTAGGTTCTACTACTTTTAGTACAACTTTCCATCGTCGAAAAGTATTTAATGCTCCATTTTGTTGATTAATCATCACTCTAACATCAATATCTTGTTCATAATTTTGTTTTGTGGCGATAGTTAATGCATTTTCTAAAACTTCAAATATTATTTGACGTGATAAAGATTTTGCATTAGCAACAGATTCAACAACAGCTAAAATTTCTTTATTCATTATATATCATCTCCATTTCATTTTTATAAAAAATATTTTATACACTTTAATCAACAATAACTTATAAACAATATTGAAATACGATTTTATTGAAAAATATACAAAGTGTTCATAAAATTTTTTTTAAAATAAAAAATATGTTGTTTTATATGAATATATGAATATTTTATTTATGTAATAAATATATTAATAATGATTATATAAAAAAACAATATGTTTAAACTACTTTACTATGACTATATAAATGCTTATCTTTCTTTTTATTTTTTTAAATGACTCAAAAAAAGAAAGATAAGCATTTAT
>NZ_CP034852.1:335119-522699 GCF_005080825.1 Buchnera aphidicola (Thelaxes californica)
AATTCAAATTAAATTTGTTTAATAAACTCATTACTGTATTTCAAAAGGAGGAGTAAGTGGTTTTCTATTCATTAATTCTTCAATTTGTATAGATTCAATAGTTTCATATTTTAATAAAGCATCTTTCATAGCATGTAATATATCAATATTTTCAAATAAAATATTTTTTGCCCTTTCATAATTTTTTTGTATAATTAATCTAATTTCTTCATCAACAATTCTTAATGTTTTTTCAGATATATACTGTACTCTAGAAACATCTTTACCTAAAAAAAAATCTTCTTCTTCTTTTAAATATAAAAGAGGTCCTAATGTTTCTGAAAACCCCCATTTCATCACCATATCACGAGCTAAGTTAGTTGCTATTTTTATATCATTTGAAGCACCAGTTGATATACATTCTTTTCCATAAATAATTTCTTCAGCCAATCTGCCACCATATAATGTAGAAATTTGACTTTCTAACTTCCTTCTGTTAATACTTAAAGAATCTTCTTTAGGAAGAAAAAATGTTACCCCTAATGCTTTTCCTCTTGGAATAATAGTTACTTTATGTGTAGGATCATGTTCAGGAACTAATTTTCCTACAATAGCATGTCCTGCTTCATGATATGCTGTAGCTTCTTTTTGTAATTCACTCATTACCATCGATTTTCTTTCAGTTCCCAATAACAATTTGTCTTTTGCTTTTTCAAAAGCAGACATAGAAACAACTATGGCATTAGAACGAGCAGATAATAAAGCTGCTTCATTAACTAAATTAGCTAAATCAGCTCCAGAAAATCCAGGAGTTCCTCGAGCAATAATCATAGAATCTACATCACTATGTAAAGGAACTTTTTTAGTATGTAAATCTAAAATATTTTTTCTTCCTTTGATATCAGGAAGAGATACCATAACTTGTCTATCAAATCTACCTGGTCTTAATAAAGCAGTATCTAAAACATCAGGTCTATTGGTAGCTGCAATTAAAATTACTCCTTCATTTTTTTCAAAACCATCCATTTCTACTAACATTTGATTTAATGTTTGTTCTCGTTCATCATTTCCTCCTCCTAAACCCGTACCTCTTTTTCTTCCCACAGCATCTATTTCATCAATAAAAATAATACAAGGTGCTTTTTTTCTAGCTTGTTCAAACATATCTCGTACTCTTGAAGCACCTACTCCAACAAACATTTCCACAAAATCAGCTCCAGAAATTGTAAAAAAAGGAACTTTAGCTTCTCCTGCAATTGCTTTTGCTAATAGTGTTTTACCTGTTCCTGGAGAACCAATCATTAAAATTCCTTTAGGTATTTTTCCTCCTAATTTTTGAAATTTTTCAGGATATTTTAAATATTCAACTAATTCTTGTACTTCTTCTTTTGCTTCATCACAACCCGCAACATCTTTAAAAGTAATTTTAATTGCATTTTCTTGTAACATTTTTGCTTTGCTTCTTCCAAAAGAAAATGCTCCTTTTCCTCCACTTCCTATTTGTAATTGTTTCATAAAAAAGAACCAAAATCCTATTAATAATAACATAGGAAACCACGACATAAACAATTCAGATAACCAATGAGAATGTTCTGGAGTCATGCCAACTATTTTAATTTTTTTATATAATAAAGTATCTAATAATTTTGAATTATTTATAGGAACAAATGTATTATATTGACTTCTATCTTTTTTCATTACTTGAATTGCATGTTTATTAATAAAAACTTGATAAATTTTATTTTGATCAATATCTGATATAAAATTAGAGTAATTTACTGTCTTAACGGGTAAATTATTTAAATTAAAAGTATGAACAATAGATATTAAAAATACTGAAACTAATAACCAAAAAACTAAACTTTTAGTTATATCATTCAAAAAAGTAACCTCATTATTATTAATGATGTAAATAAAAACAGATAAAAAAAATTATTTTTTTTTATTACCTGCAATAATAAAAAATTCACGAGAACAAGCACTAGAAGATTTCGGTTTACATATTTTTACATGAAAAAAATGTTCACGCATCAAATTTAAATATTGATTAACGCCTGTACCCTGAAATATTTTTACTAAAAATAAACCTTCTTTAATAAGAATTAATTTTGTAATTTTCAATGCTAGTTCAGCTAAAAAAATAGAATTTGGTATATCTATAGATGATATTCCTGTTATATTAGGAGCCATATCAGAAATTAATAAATCTACTTTTTTATTACATACATAATTTAAAAATTGTTTCAAAAAGAGATGATTTGTCAGATCTCCTTGCATAAAAATTACCTTATCTATTTTTTTCATATTTATTCTATCGCAAGCTATAATTTCACTATTTTTTTTATTTAAAAATTGATGTGAAACATATTGAGACCATCCCCCAGGAGCAGCTCCTAAATCTACTACACATTTTTTATTATATAATAAATTTGTCATTTTATTTATTTCATCTAACTTAAACCATGCTCTAGAACGTAATTGATTTTTATGAGAATTTTGAACATATATATCATTAAAATGTTTTTTTAACCATTTTTTAGAACTTTTAGAACGTTTTTTTTTCATAATTTTACTAATTTTTTTATAAATAAAAATACTAATATCATTAAAAAGATTTTTAATAAAATATTTTAAGATAAATATGTTTACATTGTAAAATAAACATAAGAATGATAAACATTTTTATGTATAAAAAATTTTTTGAAATGATTAAACATGTTGTATCATTAAAATTTGATATTTTACTATTCCTCTAGGAGTTTTTACTAAAACGATATCATCAATTTCTTTCCCTATTAACGCTCGAGCAACAGGAGAATTAATAGAAATTAATTTTTTTTTGAAATTAGATTCATCATCCCCTACAATACGGTATACAAATTTTTTTTTTTCATCAATATTATAAATTGTAACTGTAGAACCAAAAATTACTCTTCCTGTATTACTAATTTTTTTTATGTCTATAATATGAGCTTTAGATAAAATTGTTTCAATATATCTAATACGACTTTCACAAAATCCTTGTTCTTCACGAGCAGCATGATATTCTGCATTTTCTTTTAAATCGCCATGTTTTCTTGCTTCTTGAATTGCATTAATAATTTTAGGTCTTTGATTCTTTTTTAATTCATATAATTCATTTAACAGTTTTATTTCTCCAGAAATTGTAATAGGAATGTGTTCTATCATACTATATTCTCCTTAATCTATTCTATTAAATATAGAATAATTCAAATTAACTATATTAATAATAACAATTTCAATGTTATTAATACAATTTATTTTATTAAAAAATGGAATTTTCATATTTAAATATAATAAAGTTATTAACTTCGTTAATATATTTTTCAAAAAAATTATGTATAGATTATATTTAATTAAATATATAAAAAAATTTTTTATTTTACAAACATAAATAAAATAATTAAGATAATACCTAATAACTTTTTTTTGATTTATACTATATAAACAATTATATATTGTTAAAAATATCAGAATTATGATTATTATAATGTATAGCTAAAAAAGATATATAATTTTTAATTAAAAATTTTTTATTTCCATCCACAATTTAAGTTTATATTACAAAATGAAAATTAAAGATATTAAAATATTATTAAAAAAAAAAATACCATTAAGTGACATCTATATTGAAGGAAATAATCAACATATAAAAATTATCGCAATCGGTGATATATTTAACAATATGAATACTATGCAAAGAGAAAAAACCATATATAATATTTTAACTCCATATATAATTAATCAAACCATACATGCTGTTAGTATCAATGCATATTCTCTTATAGAATGGAAAAATAATTATATAAATAATGCGAATAAACATAAAAAATAAAATAATATTTATAAATATATTCTATAATGAAAATACACAATATTTTCATTAAATTTTATTATATATTTAAATATTAAAAAGTAATTGTTATAATAAAATTATTATTTTTAATAAAAAATTTATTTTATGAAATATATAAAAATAATTACAAAAATTTTGTACTTTTAACTACAATAAAATTAATAAAAAATAAAATATTTATTTAAAAAAAATCATATAGAGTATATGATTTTTTTTATTTATATACAATTTTGAAAATCATTATCTTAAAATTATTTAACAATAATATATATAAATCAAAATAAATAAATTATTGCTATTTTTTATTAAAAAAGGAATAAAAAATTATGTACGCTGTTTTTACAAGTGGTGGAAAACAATATAAAGTATCTGAAGGATCAATAATAAAAATAGAAAAATTAAATATAAGAATAGGTTCAACCATTAAAATAAAAAAAATATTAATGATAAATGATGAAACAAACAAAAAAATAGGAACTCCATTTTTAAAAAAATCATATATACATGCTATAATTGATGAACATGGTAAATCAAAAAAAATCAATATTATTAAATTTAAAAGAAGAAAACATTATAAAAAAAAACAAGGTCATAGACAATTATTTACTAAAATACGTATTACAAAAATTCACGGTTAAAAAAAGGAATCAACATGGCACAAAAAAAAGCTGGAGGATCTACTCGAAATGGGAGAGATTCTAACCCCAAAAAATTAGGAGTAAAAAAATTTGGAGGGGAATTTGTTATATCAGGCAATATATTAGTGAAACAAAGAGGAACTAAATTTCACCCAGGATTAAATGTACAATGTGGAAAAGATCATACACTATTTGCAGTAAAAAATGGAATTGTTCAATTTAAAAAAAAAGGAGTTAAATATCGCACTTACGTAAATGTAATTCAATCAAAATAATACTCCAATTAAACATTAATTAATATCACTACACTCAATAAATGTATTTATTTAAGTATATAAATCTTACATTGAACTAAAAAAATTTTTTAATATACAACAAAAATTTATTAATTTAAAATTTTTATTAAGGAATCAAATGAATTTTATTGACGAAGTTGATATTGACATTTCTGCCGGAAATGGAGGAGACGGATGTATTAGTTTCAGAAGAGAAAAATATATTCCAAAAGGAGGTCCAGATGGAGGAAATGGAGGAAATGGAGGAAATATTTGGATAAAAATAGATAAAAATATTAACACATTAATTGAATATAAATTCAAAAAAAAATTTCAAGCACAACATGGTCAACCAGGACAACCAAAAAAATGTACTGGAAAAACAGGAAAAGATTTAATTCTTACTGTACCAATTGGTACTCAAATTATAGAATATTCTAGTAATATTTTAATCGCTGATTTAATAGAAAATAAAAAAGAAAAATTATTAATTGCTAAAGGAGGATGGCATGGTTTAGGAAATGTTCGATTTAAATCTTCTACTAATCGTACCCCATATAAAAAAACATTAGGAAAAAAAGGAGAAAGTAAAAAAATTAAATTAAAATTAATACTTTTAGCTGATGTTGGTACATTAGGTATGCCAAATGTTGGAAAATCTACTTTAATTCAAAGTATTACTAAATCTAATACGAAAATTGCTGATTATCCCTTTACTACTTTATTTCCATCATTAGGTGTCGTATATATTGGCCCAAAAAAAAACAATAAAAAATTTGTCATTGCAGATATTCCAGGTCTAATTAAAAATGCTCATAAAGGAATGGGTTTAGGAATACAATTTCTACAACATCTCGAAAGATGTAAAATTCTTATTCATATTGTTGATTTATTTCCTACAGATTTTTCTAATCCGATAAATAATATAGAAATGATAACTAATGAAATTCACAAACATAGTTTAAGTTTATATAAAAAACCTAGATGGTTAGTTTTTAATAAAATTGATTTATTTACAAATACAAAACAAAAAATACAATTTGAAAATATGTTAAAAAAATATCAAATTAAAGAAAAATATTTTTTTATTTCTGCAAAAGAACAAATTGGAATAAAAAATTTATGTAATCATTTATGGAATTTTTTAAATCAAAAAATATAAAAAACATTGAAAAATACATATATTTTTATAACTTTTATTTTTTTCAACTCGGATAAAAATGTATCTCGTGTTGAAAAAAATATTATTTATTAACGTTTTGAAAATTGTGGTTTTTTTCGTGCTTTTCTTAAACCAACTTTTTTTCTTTCTACTTGACGTGAATCACGTGTCACAAGTCCTGCTTTTCTTAATTTAATTCGAAAAGCACTATCATATTGAATTAAAGCTCGTGCAATTCCTTGACGCACAGCCCCAGCTTGACCTGAAATACCTCCTCCTGTTACAGTAATATACAAATTAATATTTTTAATCATATCAACAACTAAAAGGGGTTGTAAAATAATCATTCGAGCAGTTTCTTTTTGAAAATATGTTTCAATAGTACGTTTATTTATTAAAATTTTACCATTTCCTTTTTCTAAAAATACTCGAGCAGAAGAACTTTTCCTTCTTCCTGTTCCATAATGCTTTATCATATTATTTACCTAATATATATTTAAGTGATGTATAAATCATGAGGATTTTGAGCAAAATGTATATGTTGATGATCAGAAAAAATTTTTAATTTTTTTAACATTTCTCTTCCTAAAGAATTTTTAGGAAGCATGCCTTTGACTGCAAGATAAATAATTCTTTCAGGGTTCGTGATTAACATATCTTTAAAACTAATTTGTTTAATACCACCAATATAACCAGTATGGTGATAATATTTTTTATTTATATTTTTTTTTCCTGTCAACAATATTTTTTTTGCATTAACAACAATAACATAATCTCCAGTATCTATATGTTTCGTATATTCTGGTTTATGTTTTCCTCTTAAATATATAGATATGGTAGTCGCTAACCTTCCTAATATTTTGTTTTGAGCATCTATACAGTACCATTTTTTTTTTATGGTATTTTTTTTAGCCGAAAAAGTTTTCATTAATCCACAACCTTTTTTTTGAAAAAAATAATTACACTAAAATAATCAAATTTATATTAACTAATTATTATAAAATAAGAAAAGAGATAGTACAAAACTATTAAAAATAATAGCATGATCAATTAAATAATTAAAGTACATTTATATTTATCACGTAATGAACACATTATAAAAATTAAACTTGTAATAAAAATTATTATAAATACATAAACATCATTAATGTCATATGTATTGTTATATTTATTATGTTTACTATAATTAAGGGGTTTATGGCCATGAATACAACAAATATATTAAAATCATTAAGAAAAAAAATTAATTTAGTAGATGAGTCTATAATAGAATTGTTGTCTAAAAGACAATCTCTTATAAAAGAGATAGCAAAAGAAAAAATTGAAAAAAAATTAAAAATAAGAGATGAAAAAAGAGAAAAAGAATTATTATGTTTTATTGAAAAAATCTCAAAACAAAAAAAATTAAATACCCAATTAATTTTAAAAATATTCAAATTAATCATTTTAAATTCTGTTTTAGAACAAAAAAAATTTTTAAAAATTATATCTAATAAAAAAATAAATGATAAAACAATTTCTCTTTTAGGTCCAAAAGGATCATATTCTTATATTGCAGCATTAAAATATAATAAATATAAATTGAAAAATTATGAATTAAATATGTTATCTAACTTTAAAGAAATAGTATGTGCAGTAGAATTAAATCAATCTCATTATGGTATATTACCTTTAGAAAATACTAGTTCAGGAGACATTGAAGAAGTATTTAATTTATTATTTGAACATGATATTTTTATAATAAATGAATTCTATTTAAAAATAGAACATTGTTTATTATCTATAAAAACATCTGATATTCATAAAATAAAAAATGTATATTCACATTATCAACCTTTAAAACAATGTAATAAATTTATCCAATTATTTCCACATTGGAATATTAAAAAAATTTCAAGTAGTTCTTATGGTATGCAAAAAATTATGCAATCTAATTGCATTACAAACGCTGTTATTGGAAGTGAAGAAGGAGCAAAATTATATGGTTTACAAATAATTAAAAAAAATATTTCTAATCAAAAAAAAAATATAACACGATTTATAATCATTTCCAAAAAATTAAAAAAAAATCATAAAAATATTCCACTGAAAACTTCAATAGTGTTAAAATTAGATAAAAATATAAATAATTTTTTAGAAATCTTAAAAATTTTTAAAAGTTATTCAATTGTAATACATAAACTCCAAACGCATATAAATATTCATAAACCAACAAAAAAATTTTTTTATTTAGAAATTACAAATGATCTATATTCTAATAATACCATTAAATTCATAAAAGAAATAAAAAAAATAGTTGATTTTATAAAAATATTAGGTTGTTATCCAATTAATAATATATAAAAAGTTTTCACAAACAAAAAAAATCAGTATAATACTTTATAACTTTTTAAGTTAAAATTATTAATAACATAAAAATAAAAAATTTATTTATTTTAGACATCACATTTTTTATTCTATTTTATTAATATATTTAATAAATAAAAAAAATTTAACACTATCCTCTTATTTTAAAAAATTGAGAAAAAAATGTTTAATACTTTAACTGAACATTTAAATAAAATTTTAAATAAAATTTCTAATACAGGAAGATTAACAGAACAAAATATTCAAAATACTTTAAGAGAAGTACGCACAGCTTTACTAGAAGCTGACGTATCATTAGAAGTAATAAAAAATTTCATAGAAAAAGTAAAATTACAATCTATAGGAAAAAAATTTAACAAAGAATTAACACCTGGACAAGAATTAATTAAAGTAGTAAAACAAGAACTTATTAATTGTATGAAAAATACAAATGAACATTTAAATTTTTCCACTATTCCTCCAGCAATAATATTAATGGTAGGATTACAAGGAATGGGAAAAACAACAACAACAGCAAAATTAGGAAAATATATTCAAAAAAATAAGAAAAAAAAAGTACTTTTAGTATCTTTAGATATACATCGTCCTGCGGCAATAGAACAATTAAAAGTATTATCAGAGCAAATTCAAGTGGATTTTTTTTCTCCTTTAACAATACATAATCCATTACAAATAGCACAAGATGCTTTATCATATGTAAAAAACAAAATGTATGAAGTAATCATTTTTGATACTGCTGGTCGTTTGCATGTTAATGAAAATATGATGAAAGAATTAAATCAAATTTATAATTCTATATCTCCAATTGAAACATTATTAACTATAGATGCTATGATTGGACAAGATGCACATAATATTATTAATCAGTTTAGTAAAAATATTAATATTACTGGAATTGTTATCACAAAAATCGATGGTAATGCTAGAGCAGGAGTAGCACTTTCTATAAAAGAAATGACTGGAAAACCAATTAAATTTATGGGAATAGGCGAAAAAGTCGATGACATCGAAGCGTTTAATCCAGAAAAAATAGCAAATAGAATATTAGGAATGGGTGATACAATATCAATAATTGAAGAAATAGAAAGAAAAATTACTAAAAAACAATCCCATAATTTAAAAAAAAAAATTAATTCTGGAAAAAAATTTACATTAAATGATTTTTTAATTCATATTACAGAAATCAACAAATCAGGAGGAATAGTAAATTTAATAAATAGATTACCTCAAAATGATGTATTAAAAAATCAATCACCGAATTCTATGAATAATAACATTTTGAAAAAGTTTTCTGCTATCATTCAATCTATGAATCATACAGAAAAAATGGATCCAGACATTATTAAATCTTCTAGAAAAAAAAGAATTGCTTTAGGTTCTGGTACTAAAGTTCAAGATATTAATATAATGTTAAAACAATTTTTATATTTACAAAATATTATGAAAAAAGTTAAAACCGGAAATATAAAAAGTATCTTTGAAAATATAAAAAATATTTTTTCAGGTAAACGATAATTTATTAATAGAACAATTAAAAGGTAAAAATGATTAAAATAAGATTAGCACGTCATGGAGTCAAAAAAAAACCATTTTATAAAATAATTATAGCTGATAGTAAATCTCCTAGAGATGGAAAATTTATTGAAAAAATTGGTTTTTTTAATCCATTTAGTAAAAATGAAAAAGAAAAAATTCATATTAATTTAAAAAGATTAGAATATTGGATACAAAAAGGAGCACAACTTTCAGATCGTACTAAATATTTAATTAAAAAAACAAAAAAAAATAATATTATAATATAAAATTAAACAAAATAATGAACAATCATTTTACTATTGCTGGAAAAATTACTGTTCCTTATGGAATTTTAGGTTGGATGCATTTTTTATCTTTTACAGAAAACAAAAAAAATATATTTTTTTATCAACCTTGGTTTATAAAAACAAAACATCAATATGTTGATATTTCCATAGAAAGTTGGAAAAAACATAACAAAAAATTTATTATTAAAATAAAAAATATAAACGATAGAAATCAAGCTTTTTTTTTTCAAAAAAAAGAAATATATGTTCAAAATAATTGTTTTCCATTATTAACCAATGATGAATATTATTATAAAGACATTATAAAATGTAATGTTTACGACGAATTTAGTATATACATTGGAGAAGTAATAAACATTGTTAATAATAAATTTTATGATCTTTTAATTATAAAAAATAAACAATCAAAACAAATATATATTCCATTTATATATAAGAAAATAATAAAAAAAGTTAATATAGATAAAAAAGAAATTATTATTAAAATAAATTATAATTAAATTAAAATAATGCATATAAAAATTATTAGTATTTTCCCAGAAATGTTTTATCCTATTATAAATTATGGCATAACAAAACAAGCAATAAATAAAAAAAAATTACAAATACAATTAATTCAATTAAGAAATTTTTCCAATAATAAAAGAAAAAATATAGATGATAGACCTTATGGAGGAGGAGCTGGAATGATATTCACAGCACCTCCATTAAAAAGAGCAATACATTTTTCAAAATTAAAAAGTAAAACACCTATAAAAGTTATTTATTTATCTCCACAAGGAAAAAAAATTAACCAAAAAAATATTGATGAGTTAATGAAAAACCACACACTTATTTTAATATGTGGAAGATATGAAGGCATTGATGAACGAATAATATTAACTGAAATTGACGAAGAATGGTCAATTGGAGATTATGTATTAAGCGGAGGGGAACTTGCAGCAATGGTTCTAATTGATGTTATTACAAGATTTATTCCTGGAGTAATTAAAAAAAAACAATCTTTAATTGAAGAATCATTTTTTCATGGAATATTAGATTGTCCTCATTATACTCGACCGAAAAAAATATCTGGTATCCATGTTCCTAAAATACTATTATCTGGAAATCATAAAAAAATTTGTGAATGGAAAATACAAACAGCAATCAAAAATACATTAAAAAAAAGACCTGATTTATTAAAAAATATAAATTATAAAAAAATAACAAAGAGTAAATTATGAATTTAATTTTAAAAAAAATTGAAAAAAAACAAATGAACATTAAAATTCCACATTTTAATACAGGAGATACAATAGAAGTTAATGTATGGATTGTAGAAGGAGATAAAAAAAGAACTCAAAAATTTATAGGAATTGTTATTAGTATTAAAAAAAGACAATTAAATTCTTCTTTTACTGTAAGAAAAATATCAAATGGAGAAGGTATTGAACGAGTATTTCAAATGTATTCTCCAGTTATTGATACCATTAATATTATCAGAAGAGGATCAGTAAGAAAAGCTAAACTATATTTTCTAAGAAATAGAAAAGGAAAAGCAGCAAGAATTAAAGAAAAAATGTAATTAAAAATAATATTCAAAAATAATATTCAAAAAATTATTAAATAATCATGCAGTTTATTTAACTGCATAATTATTTTATTATATAAATCAATATTTATATTCCTTAAGATTTTTATTAAATCATAGTTTTTTAAAAAGATTATTTTTTAGTACCTCCCACAGTAAGTGCATCTATTTTTAAAGTAGGTTGTCCCACTCCTACTGGAATACTCTGACCTTCTTTAACACATGTTCCCACACCTTCATCTAAAGCTAAATCATTTCCTACCATAGAAATTTTATTCATAACTTCAATTCCTGAACCTATTAACATTGTTTTTTTTATAGGAGACATAATTTTTCCATGTAATATTAAATATGCTTCAGATGTGGAAAAAACAAAATCTCCAGATGTAATATCCACTTGACCTCCAGAAAAATTTTTAGCATAAATACCATAATCAACACTATTTATAATATCTAAAACATTAGTGTTACCTGGAAGCATATAAGTATTAGTCATCCTTGGCATAGGAAGATAAGCATAAGATTGACGACGAGCATTACCAGTAGAAATTGAATCTCCCATTAATCGCGCATTAAATTTATCTTGCATATAAGACTTTAAAATTCCATTTTCAATTAATACATTATATTTTGTAGATACTCCTTCATCATCAATATTTAATGTTCCTCTACGAGAGTAAATTGTTCCATCATCAACTACAGTACATAAACTCGAAGCTACTTTTTTTCCAATTTTATTACTAAAAACAGAAATTTTTTTTCTATTAAAATCTCCTTCTAATCCATGACCAACTGCTTCATGTAATAATACACCAGGCCAACCAGATCCAAGAACTACAGGAATCATTCCTGAAGGAGCATCTTTAGATGATAATTGTGTTAAAGCAATGCGAACTGCTTCTTTAGTCCATTCTTCAAATAATAACTCTCCGGATAAAGAACTTTTTTTTAATAAAAAAGTATAGTTATCACGCCTACCTCCTCCCATTCTTCCCATTTCTCTCTTTCCATTTGATTCTACTACAACTTGAATAGATAAACTAATTAAAGGACGAACATCTGTAGCTAAATTACCATCAGTAGAAGCAACTAAAATATTTTCATAAAAACTTGATAAAACAGCATTCACTTGAGATACTCTAGAATCAGTAGAACGAGCAATTCGATCAATATCATATAATATTTTTATTTTTTCTGGTTCTGTTAAACTTTTATAAGGATTACTATTTCTATAGTATGAACAAATTGAATCTATTTTTTTTTTATTAATATGATTAATTGTATTTGTAGTATTATTTTGCTTTAATATTTGTAAAGTTTTATGTAAAGCATTTAAAGAAATAATATTAGAATAAGAAAAAGAAGTAGTAATATTAGAAATAGATCGCATTCCAAATCCTATATCAATATTATATATACCTTCTTTTACAATTTTATTTTCTAAAACCCAAGTTTCTGACTCAGAATTTTGAAAATATAAATCAGAATAATCAACATATTTGGTATATGCGTCATTTAATATTGAAAAAATATCATTTTCACAAATATTATTTTTAGTTAATAAACAATTAATTACTTTACTTTTATTCATTGATACCTACTTAAATATGTTTATAGAAAAAAATTAAATAATGTTACAAAATGATTTTTTATAACATTAATAACTAATATGAATTATTTGTGTAACAATTTTACATAAAAATATAAGAATAATTTATTTACAAATGCTTATTTTATAATAAAATCATATGAATATGTAGATATTTCATTAATATTATTAAAAATAATTTTCTTTTGATGTAAATATTATACATATATTATAAAATTTTTTTAAAAAGAGAATATATATGAAAAAAAAAAATAACATTTTATTAATAAATGGACCAAATCTAAATTTATTGGGAACACGACAACCTGAAATTTATGGTAAATATACTTTAATTGATCTTATTAAAATTTTAAAAAAACAAGCAAAAAAAAATGATATTAATCTTTTAGATTTTCAATCTAATTCTGAACATTTACTAATTGAAAAAATACATACAGCTAAAGAAAAACTAATTAGATATATTATTTTTAATCCTGCTGCATTTACACATTCTAGTATTGCATTAAGGGATGCTTTATTAGCGATAGATATTCCATTTATTGAAGTACACATCTCTAATATTTATGCACGTGATAATTTTAGATCTCATTCTTGGTTTTCAGATATTTCTCAAGGAGTAATTTCTGGATTTGGAATAGATGGATATCTGTGGGCATTAAAAACAATTATAAATAGAATAACTAATAATAAAAAATAAAATGTTTTTGACATGAATATTATAATGCGCTTTTCTTTTTAAAAGAAAAGTGCTAATAAAAAATATTTATAACTTTCAATATTATAATTTAAAATTTATTATATTTTTTATACAATCACACATATCCTCAGGAAGAGGTATTTCTATTTTTACTATTTTTTTTGTTAATGGATGAAAAAAAACAATTTTTTTAGCATGTAGTAATGGTCTCTCAATATTTTGAATTAATTTTTTAACATTTAATTTTTTTATAAAATAAGATTTTTTTTTTTTATTATAATATATAGGATCTCCTAAAATTGGATGCCCAATATTTTCCATATGTAATCGTATTTGATGAGTTCTACCTGTTTCTAAATTTATTCTGAGATGTGTAAAACAAAAAAAATTATTAAGTATTTTATAATGAGTTACTGCTTTTTTTCCTATAATACCAACACTCATTTTTGTTTTATAAATAGGATGTCTTATTATATTATTAATAATAGTATTATTTTTTAATAATATACCATACACAATAGTTTCATATTCTCTGAAAATTTTTCTTCTTCTCATATGTGAATTAAACCAAAAATAAGATTCTAATTTTTTTGCAATAATCATTAATCCAGTTGTATTTTTATCTAAACGATGAATAATTCCTCCTCTTGGTATATATTGAAGATCCGGATATTTTTGAATTAGCATATCCAATAAAGTACCATATAAATTTTTAATTCCTGGATGTACTACTAAACCTGATTGTTTATTAATAATCAGCATATAATCATCTTCATACACAATATTTAATTGCAATTGATTTAGCTTATATTTATTAATATTTTGAATTATATGAATTAATAAAATTTTATCTCCATAAAACACTTTTTTACTAGGTTTAGTACAAATTTTATTATTTACTAATACTTGATTATTTTTAATACATTGCTTAAAAAAAGAACGAGAATATGTTTGGTCATAAATATTTAAAATTTGATCCAACCTATAACAATTATAAACAATATTAGAAATAGTAAATTTTAAGATTTTTTTTTTAACATAATTGTACCTAAAAATAATTTACTTTAACAATTTTATTAATATATATTGGATATATAAAAAATTATATAATAAATTTTATTTACATTAATATACTGATTATATGCTATCTATTTGAAATAGAAATTGTATTATTAATAATTATCATAAAAAATTTAATATTTAAAATTAGAAAATTTTAATTTAATTGGAGTATTATGTTTCTCAAAATTCACGAAATTAGAACAATGTTTTTAGATTTTTTTAAACAAAAAAAACATCAAATACTACCAGGTAGTAGTATTGTACCTAAAAATGATAATTCATTATTGTTTGTAAATGCAGGAATGAATCAATTTAAAAATGTTTTTTTAGGTAATGAAACATCGATGTTTAAACGTATAGCTACTACTCAAAATTGTTTAAGAACAGGGGGAAAACATAACGATTTAGAAAATGTTGGATACACAAATTATCATCATACTTTTTTCGAAATGTTAGGAAATTTTAGTTTTAATGATTATTGTAAAGAACAAGCTATCATTTATGCTTGGGAATTTATTACAAGTATTAAATGGTTAAATTTAAATCCTGAAAAAATATGGATATCTGTACATGCTGCCGATAAAAAATCTTATGAAATTTGGAAGAAAATTCTTCCTAAATCAAAAAATCAAATTTTTATTTTTGGAAACAAAAAAAAGATACAAGAAAATGATGAAAATTTTTGGCAAATGGGAAAAATTGGTCCTTGTGGTTTTTGCACAGAAATATTTTATCAATACACCGATTATAATAAAAATTATGAAAATATTATACACTTTATTCAAAAATCATGTGTAGAAATTTGGAATATTGTATTTATGGAATTTTATCAGTCTCTGAAAAATTCTTTTATTCCTTTATCTGTACATTCTATAGATACTGGAATGGGTTTAGAAAGAATTGGTGCTGTTTTACAAAATGTAAAATCTAGCTATGATACTGATATCTTTCAAAAAATTATCCAAAAAATTATTGATATAATTCATATTAAAGAAAAAAAAAATACTACATCTATTAAAATTATTGCGGATCACATTCGTGCTGCAGTATTTATCCTTGCTAGTGAAATATTACCTTCAAATGAAGGTAGAGGATATATTTTAAGAAAAATTATAAGAAGAGCTATTTTACATGGACATAAAATAGGAGCAAATGGTTTATTTTTTTATAAATTAGTGTCTATAGTTATACATGTAATGAAAAATAACAATATTCTTTTAATAGAACAAGAAAACAAAATTAAAAAAATAATATATCAAGAAGAAACAAAATTTTTAGAAACTTTAGATATTGGTATTAAAATTCTTAATAAAGAATTAAAAAAAATTAAAAATAATACATTAAATGGTGCAGTAATCTTTCAATTATATGATACTTTTGGATTTCCAAAAGAATTAACAAAAGAAATATGTAAAGAAAAAAATATTAAATGCGATTTTCAAGTTTTTCAAAAAAAAATGAAAATTCAACAAGAAAAAAGTAAAAAAAACAAAAAATTTTTTGTTAAAAATTCTGAAAATCTTCCATTAAACATATATTCTACTTTTCAAGGATATAATCAATTAATTATAAAAAGTACCATTATACATATTAATATAGAAGGTAAACAAAAAAAAATAATTAAAATAGGTGATAAAGCATCAATTATTTTAAATGAAACTACTTTTTTTGGAGAATCTGCAGGTCAAATTGGAGATAGTGGAACAATATATAATAAACACGGTATTTTTGAAGTATGTGAATCAAAAAAAATATCTTCTTGTATTATACATATTGGAAAAATAATAAAAGGTTATTTACAAATAAATGATGTAGTAACAACAGAAGTTAATAAAAAAAATCGTAAACAAATTCAAGCTAATCACACAGCAACTCACTTATTACATTCTGCTTTAAAATCTCTTATAGATAATTCTATCCAACAAAAAGGTTCTTTTATTAATCATAATTATTTAAGATTTGATTTTTCTTATTATAAAAAAATTCAATTAAAAGATATCTTTAAAATTGAAAAATTAGTTAATTATTACATTCAAAAAAATATTGTAGTAACAAATTTTATTACAACTTTACAAGAAGCAAAAAAAATGAATATTTTATCATTTTTTGAAGAAAAGTATGGAAATAAAGTAAGAGTGCTTTCTATTGGAAATATTTCACAAGAATTATGTAGTGGTACTCATGTAAAAAAAACAGGCGATATTGGATATTTTAAAATTATTTTAGGAAAAAAAATAGCATCAGAAATTTTCAGAATTGAAGCTATCACAAAAAATCAAGCAGTGAAATACAATCAAAAACAAGAAAATTTATTATACTCAATAAAAAAAGTTTTATTAACCAATGATGAAAACATCATTAAAAATATAAAATCTATTTTAAATAAAAATGCTATACTAGAAAAAAAATTAAAACAATTTGAATTAATTCAACAAAAAAAATTAAAAGAAAAAATTATTAACAAGATTATAACCACTTCAACAATTAATTTATTAATTCAACATTTTAAAGAAAAAAATCATTCAATTATTAAAACTATGATTAACGATATACGAAATTGTACTAAACAATTAATAATTATATTTACTAATTGTACAAAAAATAAAATATCCATTATAGTTTCAGTCAGTAATGACTATATTCAAAAAGAACATGCATATCAAATATTTCAAAAAATTATTATCAATACTAATATAAAAGGAGGAGGAAATAATTGTACTGCATCTGGAGGAGGAAAAAATATTCAAGATATAGAAAAAGTTATATTAAATATACATAAATGGAAAAAAATGAAAAATAAAAGTTAATATAAATAATCAACAAAATTTATATATAATATTTTTTTTAAATCAATACTATTTATATTTTTAAATTATTTAATTTTAATTAAATTAATTTACAGATGATTTACTTTTATTTTTTTTTAAAAATTATGAAAGGGATACACTAAATGTTGATTTTAGCACGTAGAGTAGGAGAAACATTAATTATTGGTGATAATATAACTATCACAGTACTAGGTGTGAAAGGCAATCAAACACGTATAGGTGTAAATGCTCCTAAAAATATTTCTATTCATAGAGAAGAAATATATGAAAAAATTAAATTTAATAAACATCAAAAACAATATAAACGATAAACATCAAATGTCTATCATTTATTAATATATAAATATAACAAATAAAATCATTATAATGATTTTACATCAAAATATTGTTATATAAAAAAATAAAAATAAATATTAAAAATGTGATATTTATCAAATCATAAATATTTATTTAATTAAAATTATTCAATACATAAATATTAAAAATATATTTGACTTATTATTTAAAACACGTAATATATTAAAAAATACCATATAATTTTATATTATACTATAAAGTATTCATAAAAATTATCAAACATATTAAACATATTACGGTGAGATGGCCGAGAGGCTGAAGGCTCTCCCCTGCTAAGGGAGTATACAAAATTTTTGTATCGAGGGTTCGAATCCCTCTCTCACCACCAATGCATCCGTAGCTCAGTTGGATAGAGTACTCGGCTACGAACCGAGCGGTCGGAGGTTCGAATCCTTCCGGATGCAAAAATTGTTAATAAAAATTTTATATTTAACAATACTTTTTATATAAATAAATAACATATAAACATTTAAAAAATATTTATATATATAATATATTTTTTCAAAAATTTAATTAAATATAGGAAATTTTTATTTGATTTTTATAAAACTAAAAGAATTAAATTGGATTAAAAAAAATAAAGAAATATTTACAAAAATTTTTAGAGGTATAGAAAGAGAAACTCTTAGAGTTAATTCTAAAGGAAAAATTGTTAGTACGACACACCCTAAACAAATGGGGAAATCTTTAACACATCAATGGATAACAACAGATTATTCTGAAAATTTATTAGAATTTATTACACCAAAAACAGATAAATTAAAAAATTCTATACAATTTTTACAAGACTTATATATATATGCTACTAAAAATATTTATCCAAAAGAAAGAATGTGGCCTTTAAGTATTCCTTTATATAATATAAAAAAAGATAAAGTAAAATTAGCTAAATTTGGAAATTCTAATATAGGTAAAGTTAAAGAACTATATAGAAAAGGTTTACAAAAGAGATATGGTAATTTTATGAATATAATTTCTGGAATTCATTATAATTTTTCTTTTCCTATAATATTTTGGAAAAAATGGAAAAAAATAAAAAATAATGATTGTGAAACAGAAATTATTTCTAATGGTTATTTAGGTACAATTAGAAATTATTATCGTATTGGTTGGATTATCCCTTATTTATTTGGAGCATCACCAGCTGTTTCTAATAATTCTTATGATGATCCAAAAATTAAAAGAAAATTAACTAAAAACAAAAAAAAAAATTTTTTATATTTTCCGTGGGGTACTTCAATAAGAATTAGTAAATTTGGTCATCAAAACAAATATAATAAAAAATTTAAAATATCTTATAATAACATAAACGATTATATTAATAGTGTAATAAAAATTTTATCTACAAATTCAAAAAGTTTTAAAAAAATAAAAGAAAAAGATAAAAAAGGAAAATTAAATCAATTAAATACTAATATAATTCAATTAGAAAACGAATTATATACTCAAATAAGACCAAAATCATCTGTAAAAAATAATGAAAAAATTATTGATTCAATGAAAAAAAAAGGAATTGAATATATTGAAATACGTTCATTAGATATCAATCCATTTAGTGAAATTGGAATTGAAAAAAAACAAATACTTTTTTTAGATTTATTACTTATTTTATGTACTTTTTTAGAATCTCCTTCTATTTCTAATACAGAATGGAAAAAAATTCAACAAAATTGGGAAACTGTTGCAATATATGGAAGAAAACCTAATCAGAAAATTTTTGATATAAATAGCAATACAACAATTACTTTGAAAAAAATAGGAATTTCAATTTTTTGTGAACTGAAAAAAATTGCCAAAATATTAGATATTTCTTCCAAAGAAAAATTATATGAAAATACTTGTTTATATTTAGAAAATCTAATAAAATATCCACAATTTACATATTCTGCTCGTGTACTAAAAAAAATGAAAAAAAAAGGAATATTACAAACTGGATTAAATTTTGCAAACTTTTATTATAAAAAAAATATAAATAAAAAATTTCAAAAATTAAGTAATGATGATTTTGTAAACGAAGCTATTAATTCTCAAAAAAAGCAAAAAAATATAGAAAAAAAAGAACAAATTCCATTTCATTTATATTTAAAAGAATATACAGTTTTAAACAAAAATGATGCAAAAAAATAATTTGATTATTAAATTAATGATTAAAAATTAATTATGAATATTTTTAAAAAAAAATATATATATATTATTTGTACTTTTTTTTTATTTTACTCTTCTCAAATATATGCAAATACATTTCATCAAAACAATTTTTATCAAGCAAAATTATGGGCAATTAAAATACATAAAAATGCTCCAGGATCTTTTTATTGTGGATGTACAATTAATTGGAATGAAAAAAAAGGTATTCCTAATTTAAATAGTTGTCATTACAATATCAGAAAAAATAAAAATCGAGCTCAACGTATTGAATGGGATCATGTTGTACCCGCGTGGGAATTTGGACATAACAAAATATGTTGGAAAAAAGGAGGAAGAAAATATTGTGAACATGACGATCAATTATTTAAAAAAATAGAATCTGATTTACATAATATTCAACCAGTAATCGGAGAAATTAATGGAGATCGTTCTAATTTTTCTTTTAATGAATTACAGTTTGAAAATTATCAATATGGAAATTGTACTGTAAAAATAGATTTTAAAAAAAAACAAATTGAACCAACAAATGAAACGAAAGGTATAATTGCAAGAACATATTTTTATATGATAAACCAATATCATATTACTATTTCTGAATCACAGATGCAATTATTTACCAAATGGGACAAAGAAAATCCAGTGAGTTGTTGGGAATGTGAAAGAGAAGCTTTAATTTATCAAGTTCAACATATACATAATGATTATGTTAAAAAAAATTGTGAAAAAAAAAACTTTCATTATGTTTCTAACGAAACAGAAAAATAAAATACATGAATTATCCAAGAATTTATTATAAAAAAAAAATTAATATATTTTCTAATATAGAAATTACAGATACTTTTAATTGCCATTATTTAAAAAATGTTTTAAGAATAAAATATAAAGACATCATAATCATTTTTAATAATGAACCCATAGATTTTTATACTAAAGTGATCAAAATTAATTCTATTATTACTTTAAAAGTAATTAAACTAAAAAATAATAATAACATATCTCCTTTATATATACATTTAGCACAAGTTATATCTCTTAATAAAAAAAAAATGAATCTGATTATACAAAAAAGTACTGAACTAGGGGTAAAAGAAATTACACCGATTTATTTATTGAATAAAAATACAAAAATAAATTTTATTAAAAATAAAATAATAGAAAAATGGAAAAAAATCATTATTTCTGCATGTCAACAATGTCGTCGAAATAATTTGCCAATTATTAATCAACCAACTGAATTAAATAATTGGTTTATTGATATAAAAAATAAAAAAGAAAAAAAAATCATTTTTCATACAAATGCTAATAAAAAAATAAAAGACATAACATGTAAAATTAAAAATATAATTATTCTGATGGGTTATGAAAAAGGTTTTTCGAATGAAGAAATACAAAGTGCTATGAAAAATAATTTTCATGTTTTTTCTCTTGGAGAAAGAATATTAAAAATGGAAACAGCAACAATAGCTGCTATTTCAATTTTGCAATCAAAATACGGAGACATTTAAAAAAAAGTTATTATTTTAATATAAAATTAAAGTTTTTTATCTTTCAATTTAAAAAATGTTTTTATTAATTAAAATATTTATAATTAACAATTAAAAATTTAGTTAAAATATTTTATTTATTAAATAAAAAGAAAGTATTTTAAAAAAAAGTTAAAAAAATATAAAAAATTCATTTTTTTATATTGTAAAAAAATATATATTATAATTTATAAAATTTTTATACCATTTTCTGAACTAATTAACACTATGTCTGCTTTTTTTTTTGCAAAAATACCTACCGTAACTACACCAACTATAGAATTAATATATAATTCTGTTTTTAAAGGATTACTCATATTTAAATGATATACATCAATAATAATATTTCCATAATCAGTAAAAAAATTTTTTCGTACTTTTGGTATACCACCTAACTTTTTTATTTCTTGACAAACATACGATGTTGACATTGGAATAACTTCAATTGGAATAGGAAATTTACTTCCTATTTTTGATACTTTTTTACTTTTATCAACAATACAGATAAAAATATCAGAAATGGAAGAAATAATTTTCTCACCAGTTAAAGCTCCTCCACCACCTTTAATCATTCTTTTTTTATCATCTACTTCATCAGCACTATCAATATAAATTTGTAAAGAATTAATTTGATTAATATTAATTATATTAATTTTATTATTTTTTAAAAAATATGTAGAACTTTTTGAACTTGAAACCGCTCCATAAATTAAATGACTGATTTTTTTTAATTCTTTTATAAGATAAAATACAGTACTACCAGTACCAACGCCAATTGTTATACCTGAATGTAAATAATTTATAGCTTCAATAGCTACTTTTTTTTTTAAATGTTTAAAATTCATAATTGTTAAACATACTTTTGATTAAAAATTTATTTAAATGATTTTTTAAAAAATACACATTTTTATAACTGGGGTACCTGGATTCGAACCAGGGGTGTCGGTATCAAAAACCGATGCCTTAACCTCTTGGCTATACCCCAAAATAAAATTAATATAAATACGGAGAGCGAGATTTGAACTCGCAAACCTTGCGGTGCCAGAACCTAAATCTGGTGCGTCTACCATTTTCGCCACCTCCGCATTTTTATTGAAAAATAAAACTTAATATTATTATATATATAATCATGGCTATGATGGGAATTGAACCCATGACCTCAGCGTTATGAGTGCTGTGCTCTAACCAATCTGAGCTACATAGCCTAATAAAAATTTAATGTAAAAAATAGTATTAAAAACATTTATAAAAATATACATTAAATTTAATAATAAATTTTATATTAAAAATATATTCAAATTTTATTAAAAATATTTATAGAATATAATAATATGATATATTATATCAAATAAATTAAAAAAATAAAGAGAAATAAAAAATTTGTTTATAAATATTTTTATCAATTTATATACAAAATATTAATAAATAATAACTAATTATCAACACACTATAATTTTCAAATAAAAATATGAATAAAATTAATGGATTTATTAATAATATCATTCAACAAGACATAAAAAAAAAAATTATTACAAAATTAAGAACACGATTTCCTCCTGAACCAAATGGTTATCTACATATTGGTCATATTAAATCTATGCATTTAAATTTTATCCTAGCTGAATATTATAAAGGATGTTGTAAATTAAGATTTGATGATACCAATCCAAAAAAAGAAAAAAATAAATTTGTAACATCAATTAAAAAAGATATTTTGTGGATGGGTTTTAACTTAAATAAAAATATTACATTTACATCAGAATATTTTGAAATTATATACCAATATGCTATTGAACTTATAAAGAAAAAATTAGCATATGTAGATCAATTAAACAAAATACAAATCAAACAATATCGAGGAACATTAAAACAACCTGGTAAAAATAGCCCTTATAGAAATCAAACAATAGAAGAATCATTAAATTTATTTAAAAAAATGAAAAAAGGATTTTTTTCTGAAGGACAAGCTTGTTTACGTGCTAAAATTAATATGAAAGCATCATCAATACTTATGAGAGATCCAGTTTTATATAGAATTATTCATAAAGAACATCATAAAACTAAAAATAGTTGGTTGATATATCCTACTTATGACTTTGCACACTGTATTTCTGATTCTATTGAAGGAATAACTCACTCATTATGTACATTAGAATTTAAAGAAAATAAAAAATTATATGAATGGATATTAGATAATATTAGTGTGGTTCATTATCCTAAGCAATATGAATATGCTAGATTAAAATTAGAATATACTGTTTTATCAAAAAGAAAATTAACAATATTAGTAAAAAATAAAATTGTTTCAGGATGGAATGATCCTAGAATGCCTACTATTTCTGGATTAAAAAAAAAAGGTTACACACCAGAATCTTTAAAAAAATTTTGTAATAAAATTGGAGTAAGTAAACAAGATAGTTTAATAGAATTACATTCTTTAGAATCATGTATCAGAAATGAACTAAACAAACAATCTATGAGAACTATGGCAATTATTGATCCTATTTTAGTAATCATTGAAAATATGAATGAAAAAAAATATGAAAATATTTCAGTATTAAATCATCCTAAAATGCCTAATATGGGAATCAGAAACATTGTTTTTAGTAAAGAAATTTATATTGATAAATCTGATTTTAAAGAATATGCAGATGAAAAATATAAAGGATTAACATTAAAAAATACTGTACGATTACGCTATGCTTATACAATTAAAGTAAAAGACATCAAATATGACAAAAAAGGAAATATAAAAAAAATATTGTGTACATACGATAACACAACATTACACACATATAAAAACCAAAAAAAAAAAATAGGAATTATACATTGGATATCAAAAAATGATGCAATTCCTGCATATTTTTATTTTTACTCTCCGTTATTCACAATAAAAAATCCAGAAATAGAAAAAAATTTTTTAAATTTTATTAACTTACATTCTAAAATAAAAAAAAAAGGATTTGTGAATAAAGAAACATTAATTAATTTTAATAATTATCCTTTTCAATTTGAAAGAATTGGATATTTTTTTATAGATAAAAAATACACAAACAAAATAGTATTTCATCAAACAGTGAGTTTAAAAAATAAAAGATAAAAAATAGTTAAAATTATAAAATTAATTAATAAAAAATTTGTTAATTCTTTATAGAAAATAAAAATTGTTGTATATTATATATCAATTTCATACAAACTATATTAATAATAATATTATTAACTTTTTTATTATAGTAATAACATTTAATTTCTGGTTTATTCATGGCAATACATTATATTTTCATTACCGGTGGAGTAGTTTCATCTTTAGGTAAAGGTATCGCAATAGCATCTTTAGCAACACTTTTAGAATCAAGAAAAATAAAAGTAACTATTATAAAATTAGATCCATACATAAATATTGATCCTGGAAATATGAGTCCAACACAACATGGAGAAGTATATGTTACTGAAGATGGAGCAGAAACAGATTTAGATTTAGGACATTATGAACGATTCATTAATACAAAAATGACTCGTTTAAATAATTTTACTACAGGTAGTATTTATTCTTCTGTATTAAAAAAAGAACGACAAGGAAAATATTTAGGGGAAACCATTCAAGTTATTCCACATATTACTGATGAAATTAAAAAAAGAATAATTAAAGGATCAGAAAAAGCAGATATTGCATTAATAGAAGTAGGAGGAACAGTAGGGGATATCGAATCTTTACCATTTTTAGAAGCAATAAGACAAATGTCTATTGATTTTGGAAAAAAAAATATAATTTATATACATTTAACATTAATACCTTACATTAAAGCATCTGGAGAAATAAAAACTAAACCTACACAACATTCAGTAAAACAATTATTATCAACAGGAATACAACCAGATATTCTCATTTGTAGATCAGAACATTCAATGTCAAAAAAAGAATGTACTAAAATAGCATTATTTTGTAATGTTGATCGAAAAGCAGTAATTTTATTAAAAGATGTAAATTCAATATACAAAATTCCAAAAATGTTACACGTTCAAAAAATAGATCAATTAATTTGTGAACGATTTAATATAAAAGCACCGTTAGCCGATTTATCAGAATGGAATCAAATTATAAAAAATGAAAAATTGTCTACAGGAAAAATAATAATTGGTATAATTGGTAAATATACAAAATTACCCGATGCTTATAAATCAGTCATTGAAGCAATTAAACATAGTGGAATTAAGAATAAAATTACTGTTATTACAAAATTAATTAACTCACAAGATATTGAAAAACAGGGTGTTTTTCTTTTACAAAATTTAGATGGTATATTAATACCAGGAGGATTTGGAATTAGAGGTATTAAAGGAAAATTAATTTCAGCAAAATATGCTAGAGAAAATAATATTCCTTACTTTGGAATATGTTTAGGTATGCAAATTGCATTAATAGATTTTACTAAAAATGTTGCAAAAATAAAGTCTGCAAATTCTATTGAATTTGATCAAAAATGCAAATTTCCAATTATTACTACAATTCAACATTGTAATCAAAAAAATAATCATTCTATCTTAATTAAAAATGATAATCACATTAAAAATGCTATGCGATTAGGAAGTAATGAATGTAATTTAACAGAAAATTGTTTAAGTAAAAAAATATATGGAAAAAATATAATAATAGAAAGACATCGTCATAAATATGTAATAAACAATAATTTAATTCAGATAATAACCCCTTTTGGATTAAAAATTGCGGCAAAATCAAAGAAAGAAAATTTTATAGAAATTATAGAAATTACTAATCATCCATGGTTTATTGGTTGTCAATTTCATCCAGAATTTATTTCTACTCCAAAAAATAGTCATCCTTTATTTATTGGATTTATTCAAGCAGCAAAAAAATATCAATACTCTAAAAAAATATCTTAACAAAGATAGGAAATTATTTATGACATCAAAAATAAAAAAAATTATAGCAAGAGAAATCATTGATTCACGAGGAAATCCAACTATAGAATCAGAAGTACATCTTGAAAACGGATCTATAGGAAGAGCATCAGTACCTTCTGGTGCATCTACTGGAACCAAAGAAGCATTAGAATTAAGAGATCATGATAAAAAATATTTTTCTGGAAAAGGAGTTTATAAAGCAATTAAAAATGTTAATAAACATATAAATCAAAATTTATATCATCAAGATGCTTTAAATCAAAAAAATATAGACGAAATAATGATTAATTTAGATGGAACAAAGAATAAATCAAAATTAGGAGCAAATTCTATATTATCTGTTTCTTTAGCTAATGCAAAAGCAGCTGCGTCTTATAAAAAAATTCCTTTATATCAACATATATCTGAATTAAATGCAACTCCTGGAATATTTTCCATGCCTTTACCTATGATGAATATTATTAATGGAGGTAAACATGCCAACAATAATATTGATATTCAAGAATTTATGATTCAACCTGTTTCAGCAAATAGTATAAAAGAAGCTATAAAAATGGGTTGTGATGTATTTCATTCTTTATATGAAATTTTAAAATTAAATAAATTTAATACATCTGTTGGAGATGAAGGAGGATTTGCTCCTAATTTACAATCTAATCAAGAAGCATTAGAATTAATCGAAAAATCTATAAAAAAATCTGGTTATGAATTAGGAAAAGACATATTTTTATCAATAGATTGCGCAGCATCAGAATTATATAATCAAAAAAATAAAACTTATACATTATCTGGAGAAAAAAAAATTTTTGATTCTAAAGAATTTACACATTATTTAGAACATCTTACAACAATGTATCCTATATCTTCTATAGAAGATGGACAAAGTGAACTAGATTGGGAAGGATTTGCATACCAAACTAAAAAATTAGGATCTAAAATTCAATTAGTTGGAGATGATTTATTTGTTACAAATACTACAATTTTTAAAAAAGGAATTGAAAAAAACATTGCAAATGCAATATTAATTAAACCAAATCAAATAGGAACATTAACAGAAACTTTGCAAGCAATTAAAATGGCTAAAAAATATAATTATGCTGTTATCATTTCTCATAGATCAGGAGAAACAGAAGATACAACAATTTCTGATATAGCAGTAGGAACAAACGCAGGACAAATAAAAACAGGTTCACTATGTAGAACAGATAGAACAGCAAAATATAACCAATTAATGCGTATAGAAGAATCTTTAGGATTAGAAAAAGCTCCTTTTTGGTATAAAAAAATTAAAAAAACATAAATATAAATTATCATTCATAAAATATATTAGTTAATATTAAAAATATTATTAGTATTGACTAGTATATTGTTATAAATATTTTATTAAACAATAATTCAAAAATTCATTTAATGATTAAATACACATTTCACAACGTATATAATAATTTATTAATTATTTAGAGAAAAAATATCAAAAATATAATACCTATTATGATAAATAAAGGAACAAAATAATCAGGTAATAAGACGTTTATACAAAAATTTTAATAATTTTTTTGATATTTTATCTAAACTTTCTGTTCCGTCAATATTATAATCTGGACTATCTGGAGATTCATATTCTTCTTGTATTCCCGTGAAATCATTAATTTCTCCTTTTAATGATTTTAAATATAAATTTTTAGGATCTCTTTCTTTACAAATATTAATTGGAGTATTTACAAAAATTTCTAAAAAATTTTTTTTTCCTATAATATTTTTAGCTTGATCTCGATGTTTTTGATAAGGGGAAATTAAAGTTACTAAAACTAGTAAACCAGCATCGACCATTAACTTCGCTACTTCTGCAACTCTTCTAATATTTTCTTGTCTATCTGCTATATTAAAACTTAAATCTTTACATAATCCAGTTCTGATATTATCACCATCTAATAAATATGTATTTATTTTTTTTTGATATAGCAAATGTTCTAAAAATCCAGCTATAGTAGATTTACCAGATCCTGATAATCCAGTAAACCATAATACAAAAGCATTGTGTTGATTTCTCATAATTCTAAGTTTTTTATCTATATAATGTTTATGCCAAAAAACATTTTTTAAATTAGAAATATTCATAACTAAAATTTTCTCAATATTGATTTTCGTTTATACTTTCCAATGAGGGAAATAAATTTTTACTAATTTTTTTAAATCTTGTTCAAACATAATCATACGATTACTATCATTATTCTCTTTATTTTGATATACAACTTTTTGAACCATTCCAGCTCCAATTGTTGCATTAGTATATGGATCAATGATAATAAAACTTCCTAAATTTTTATTATTAACATAAGAATCACATATAACTAAATCGTCAAAAAAAATTTCCAATAATCCTATTTCATTTAAACATAAACTAGTAGCATTTTTTTTATGTAAATTAGTAATATCAATTTTATATTGAATATTTTTAATCATTCCTCTGGTTTTTTTACAATGAATTTTAATATCATAAAAAGTACAAAAACTTAATGGAATAGTACTCATCCAAACAATTGTAGCTAAAATATTTTTTGTCGGAATTAATTTGGAATCAGCATCGACTAAAACATCACCTCTAGTAATATCTAAGTCATTTTTAATAGTTACAGTAACAGGATCACCTTCATATGCTTGTTGCATATTATTATCATAAGATATTAATTGATCAATGGTAGTATATAAATTGTTTGGTAATACCTTTATTTTTTTTCCTGAAAATATTTTGCCTGAAGAAACAGTTCCTGTATAACCTCTAAATTCCGAATTGGTACGATTAACATATTGAATAGGTAAAATTAAATGATCACTTTTTTTCTTTTTTTTAATTTCAATATTTTCTAATATTTGTAACAACGTCATACCTGTGTACCAAGAAGCACAATTGTGAGAAGTAACAACATTTTCTCCATTTAAAGCAGATATGGGAATAAAATATATTATTAAATTATTAGATAAATTTTTACTAAAATTAATAAATTCATGTTTTATTTTATTAAAAATATTTTGATTATAATCAATTAAATCCATTTTATTAATTGTAACAATAATATGACGTATACCTAATAATGTTGTAATAAACGCATGTCTAAAAGTTTGTTCCATTAATCCTTTTTTTACATCTATTAAGAGTATTGCAACATCACATGTAGATGCACCTGTTACCATATTACAAGTATATTGTGCATGACCAGGAGTATCTGAAATAATAAATTTTCTATTTTTTGTATAAAAATATCGATATGCAACATCTATTGTAATACCTTGTTCTCTTTCTGCTTGCAATCCATCTACCAATAAAGCATAATCTATTTCTTTTCCTTGAGTACCATGTTTTTTACTATCTTGACGTAAAGAATCTAATTGATCTGTATAAATTTGTTTAGTATCATATAATAAACGACCAATTAATGTACTTTTTCCATCATCAACACTTCCACAAGTTAAAAAACGCAATATTTTTTTGTTATTTTGAGTATTCATCCATTCCAAATTAAGTATTTCATGTTTTTTTTGATTATAAATATTAATACTCATACTTTTTAATCCTTAAAAATATCCTTTTTTCTTTTTAAATTCCATGGAATCTGATGCATTATGATCAATCATTCTTCCTGTACGTTCACTAGTATGCATTAATAACATTTCTTGTATAATATCGGATAAAGTAGTCGCATTAGATTTAATTGCACTAGTTAAAGGCCAACATCCTAAAGTTCTAAAACGAATATTTCTTAATTTTATTTTTTCATTTTTATTTAACTGTATTCTATCATCATCTATCATTAATAGCATTTTATTTCTTTTTATAGTAGGACGCTTTTTTGAAAAATATAAAGGAACAATTTCAATATTTTCTAAATATATATATTGCCAAATATCTAATTCAGTCCAATTAGATAATGGAAACACTCGAATACTTTCTCCTTGAAATATTTGTCCATTATAAATATTCCATAACTCTGGTCTTTGCTTTTTAGGGTCCCATTTATGCCATATATCTCGAAAAGAATAAATACGTTCTTTAGAACGAGATTTTTCCTCATCTCTTCTTGCACCACCGAATGCCGCATCAAATTTGTATTTTTCTATTGCTTGTTTTAATGCATCTGTTTTCATAATTTCAGTATACTTTGCAACATCTTTATTGTAAAAAGGATTTAAAACATGTTTTTTCCCTTCTTCATTGATATGAATTATTAAATCAATATCCATTTTTTTAATTAATAAATCTCGAAAAGTATACATTTCTCGAAATTTCCATTGAGTATCAATATGTAATAATGGAAAGGGAATTTTCCCAGGATAAAAAGCTTTTTTTGCTAAATGTAGCATAACAGAAGAATCTTTACCAAGAGAATATAACATGACTGGATTGATAAATTCAGATGCTACTTCTCTAATAATTGAGATACTTTCTGATTCTAATTGAGTCAAATAAGTAAACCCTTTTTTTTTCATAAATATACCTTAATATAACTAAATTTGAGTGAAAATATTATTTTTATCAATATAAATATTTTTATTAAACCAATGAAATTTTTCATAAAATTTCACAACATCTCCTATAATTAATAAAATTGGAGTATTTAATTTAATATTATAATTTGTTAAGACACTTAATGATTTAATTAAAACAATTTGATTTGTTGTCGTCGCTTGACTAATTACAGCTACAGGTGTATTTTTAGATAACCCTTTTTTTATTAAATTTAATGCAATAAAATGAGCATACATTTTTCCCATATAAATCACAATCGTATATTTTTTAATATTTTTTTCAAAAATATTAAAACAATCGAAATTATATTTATGTCCTGTAATAAAAATAATACCTTCAGCAATATTACGATAAGTTAATGGAATTCCTGAAAAAGCTGCAGCACCAATTGCAGTAGTAATTCCTGGAATTACTTGAAAATCAACATTTTTTTTATATATATAATCTAATTCTTCCCCTCCTCTTCCAAATATAAATGCATCCCCACCTTTTAAACGCACTACTTTTTTTCCTTGTAGTGCATGATATACTAATAATTTCTGAATTTTTTTTTGTGTATAAATATATTTATTCCTTTCTTTTCCAATACAAATACGATCTGCATCTCTTCGTATTAAATCTAATATTTTTTTTCCAACTAAACGATCATAAAATACGATATCTGCATTTTGTAAAACTTGTAATCCATCTAATGTTAATAAACCAACCTTACCTGGACCAGCTCCTACTAAAGAAATAATACCTTGAGAAAAGTTAGAGTTACAAATTATTTTTTTAAAAACAGACATAGCATTACACATATTATTATTTAATATATGATTAAAAAAAACACTTTTAAATAATTTTTCCCAAAAATATCTTCTCCTCTCTATTTTTTTAAAAAAATATTGTATTTTTACTCTCCACTTTTTTGCAAAATATGCAATTTTATTAATCCCAAAAGGGATAATAGATTCAATTTTTTCTCTTATTAATTTTAGTAGTACTGGCGAAGTACCAGAAGATGATAAAGAAATTAATATAGGATTACGATCGATAATAGAAGGAAAAATACAAGAACAATTATCAATATCATCTACTGAATTTACAAATAAACATTTTTTTGTAGCTAATTTAAAAATATATTGATTTAAAATAGTATTATTAGTCGCAATTATAACTAAAAAAATATTATTTAAATATTTTTTTAAAAATATAGTATCAATCCATTCTATTTTTTTTTTTTCAAATAATAATTGTAAATCTGCACAAAGTGTTTTAGATACTATTTTTATATTACCCTGAGATTTCATTAATAAATTAATTTTTCTTAAAGCTATTTTTCCCCCTCCTATTACTAAAATGTTTTTTTCTTTTAATTTTAAAAAAATAGGAAAATAATTCATACAATCCTTAACAAAATATACTAAAAAATGTAAAATAATTAATATTTTTGAAATTTTGTCATACTTAAAAAAAATAAAAAATTCAAATTGATTAATTTCTTTTAAATATAAATTTATTAATTTATAATATTTTGATAAAAAACATTAATATATTTCAAATTGAATGCATGTGTTTATATTAATATTTGTTCTTTTCATGTAAACCACATTCTCTTTTTAATCCAAAAAAACGTGTTTCTGATTCTAACATTCCAGATTGAAAAGGAATAGTAGTATGTATATCTCCAACAGAAATATAACCTTTTTTATATAAAGGATGTATATCAAGTTGATAATATGTAGTATAATCATCTATCATTTTTTGATTCCAATCAAAAATTGGTAAAAATTTAAAAATATTTTGATGCAAATTTAAAATAGAAAAAGAGGAACGTATATTCGATTGATTAAATCTTAATCCCGCAAACCATGTATTCACACTTAAATCTTTTAAAGCTCGTTTCATAGGATCAACTTTATTCAAATTGTTATATAATTCAATTCCAGTTAATCCTTTTTTCCATAATTTTCCATAACGCACCTCTTGCCAAGCAGATGAAATTTTTGGACGAAAAATTTTCAAATTTAATTCTAATTTTTTTGATATTTTATCAATAAAATGATAAGTTTCTGGAAATAAATATCCAGTATCAATTATAACAACAGGAATGTCTTTTTTTTGTTGTATCATTAAATGTAAAGAAACTAATGAATGAATACCAAAACTAGAAGTTAAAATGTGTACACCTGGAAGATTTTCTAAAGCCCAAGATATTCTTTCTTTGGCTGACATATTTTTTAAAATTATATTTTGTGTATACAAAAAATTTTTTTTTTCGTTTAATGTTAAATTATTGACATTATTTAAATTAATCACGTTTTAACCTTTTATTATATTTTATTTTTTCCAAAAATCATTAAAAGAATCAATCACTTCCAACACTATTTTTTTTCTAATAACAAAATCACCAAAATCTTCTTTTGTTTGACGTTCTGAAGACCATAAGAATATTAACTTATCCAGATGTTTAAAAATTGCATTTTCATCAAGGTTTTCTAAATATAAATGTGGAATTCGTGTTCCAATTTTATTACCACCTAAATATAAATTATATTTTCCAAACGATTTACCTACTAAAGCAATTTCTGCTAATAAAGCTCTAGCACAACCATTCGGGCAACCAGTAATACGAAATACTATATATTCATGATTAATATTATACTTTATTAGAAGTAATTCTAATTTATTAACAAAATTATCTAATACTCTTTCTGCTTCTGCCATTGCTAATGGACATGTAGGAAAAGAAACACAAGCCATGGAATTTTTTCTTACATTAGAGAATGAATTATCTATATTATATTTTTGTAATAATTTTGTAATATTTATTTTATTTTCAGTAGAAATTTCAGATATAATAATATTTTGGTTAGCAGTGATACGAAATGAACCTTTATGTATTTGAGCTATTTTTTGTAAACACTCTCCTAATTTTAAATCAATGGTATTAACTATTCTTCCTTGAGGAATAAATAAAGTGTAATACCATAATTGATCTTGACCCTTTAACCAACCAAATCTATCTCCTCGAGAAATAAAATGATAAGGTTTAGATTTTTCAAAAAAAACATTTGCTCTTTTTTCAATTTCTTTTTTAAAAATTTGTAATCCTACTCTTTTTATTGTATATCTTGTTTTTGCTTGTTTTCTATTAGTTCTATCTCCCCAATCTCTTTGAATAGTTACAACAGATTGAATAACAGAAAAAATATTTTTATAATCAATAAAACCTATATCTTTACTAATAGCAGGAACTGTTGCATGATTACTGTGTTCAAAAGACAACCCTCCTCCTAATAATAAATTAAATCCTAAAATAGTAGTATTGTGAACATCAATAATAGCAACTAAACTCATATCATTAGCATGAATATCTATATCATTATATGGAGGAATTACAATACTAATTTTAAATTTTCTTGGTAAATAAAATTTTGTTAATATAGGTTCTTCTTCATATGTTTTAAATATTTTTTTTTTATCTAACCAAATTTCAGCATAAGCATTAGTTTTTGGAAGTAATAAATCTGAAACTTTTTTTGAAAACTCATAAATTTGATGATGTATAATAGTTTCATTAGGATTAGATGTACAAATCACATTTCTATTAACATCATTAGCAGTTGCTAAAGAATCTAAACCCACTTCATTCAACATTTTATGTGTATTTTTTAATTTATTTTTTAAAATTCCATGTAATTGAAAAGTTTGTCGATTAGTAAGTCTTATACTTTTATAAAAAGTACAATTTAATGCAAAATCATAAATTTTTAACCATTGTTTTGAAGTAATTACTCCTCCTGGCAAACGACATCTAAGCATCATAGTATATTTTGGTTCTAATTTTTGTTCTATCCTTTCTTTGCGGAGATCTCGATCATCTTGTTGATACATCCCATGAAAACGAATAAGATAAAAATTATCTCCTTTAAATCCATTTGTTAATGAATCTAATAAATCATCTGAAATTGTACCCCTGAGATAATTACTTTCACCTTTCATTCTTTCATAATCGCTTAACTGACCTTGTACAACTAATGAATTATTTTTGTATTTTTTCATTAATATATATCTCTTTGATAACGTTTGCTCGTTCTTAACATATTTAAAAAATCATTCGATTGCTCTGTATTTGTTCCATTATATTGACAAATTATTTTTATTAAAGCTAATTCTACATCTTTTGCCATGTTTGTAGCATTGCCACATACATAAATATAAGCTTCATCATTATAAATCCATTTCCATAATTCTTCTGATTTTTCTAACATTTTCTCTTGAATATATATTTTATGATCAAAATCCTGAGACCATGCTAAATCTATATTATTTAATAATCCTTGCTTATGATATAATTGCCATTCTTGTTGATATAAAAAATCTTCACTTGATTGTTGATTTCCAAAAAAAAGCCAATTTTTTCCTAATGCATTTCTATTATCTCTTTCTTGAATAAATGATCTAAAAGGAGCAATTCCAGTCCCAGATCCTATCATAATAATAGGAATATTATTATTTATAGGTAACTTAAAATTATTATTTTTTTCTATAAAAATTTTTATTTTGGAAACATCTGGAATTGTTTTTGATAAATATCCTGAAGCACCTCCCAAATATTTTTTTCCAGAACAAATATTGTGTACTACATTTACAGTAATATGTATTTCTTCATTATTTTCTAATTGAGATGAAGATATAGAATAAAATCTAGGTTTTAAAGGATGTAATAATTCAATTAAATTTTGTGCAGAAAGACAAGTAGGAAATTGACGAAACATATGTACTAAAGGCATATTTTTTATGTAAGATTGTAAAAATTTTATATCATTATTCATATTAATTAAATGTGGATCTTTACTTAAAAAAGAATATTTTTTAAAAATTACACTACTATTTGTAGTTAATTCATAATCAAATTTTAAAGCATGAAATATAGTTTTTTGTATATTTTTTATATTAACTATTTCATTTTTTTTTATTTTCAATATCTCTAATATTTCATTAATCAATGAATCATCATTTTCATACCAAATACCTACAGAATCTCCCGGATTATATTGAATTTCTGAATCTTTTATATGTAATTCCAAATGTCTTACGTCTTTATTAGAATATCTTCCTGTAATTTTTTGATTAGTTAGTAAAGTAGATAAATAAGGATTAACTTTACTCCAAATTGAATGATTTAATTGATTTTGTTGATTGTTAGAAGTACACTTATCTAATGTTTGATTTGATGTTTCAAAAAAAAATTTTTTTTGAATAATCTGAATTAAATTTGTACACCATTGATTTGATATCTCTTCATAATTAACATCAGCATCAATTCTTTCTAACAATGGTTTTGCTCCTGCATCGAAAAAAATTTTGTCGAATGTTTTTCCAGCTTGACAAAAATGTTCATAAGAAGAATCTCCTAAACCAAAAATACAATATTGTAAATTTTTTAAATAAGTAATTTTTTTAGATGTTAAAAAATGATACATAGGTAAAGCAATTTCAGGAGGTTCTCCTTCTCCATGAGTTGATATAATTAATATTAAAATTTTTTCTGAATTAATTTTTTTAAATTTATATTCATGAGCATTAAATAATTTTACTGGTATATTATAATGTAAGCATTTTCTTTCAAGTTTTTCTGATAAACTTCTAGCATTACCAGTTTGAGAAGCAGAAATAATTGTTATATGATTATTATTTTTTTTATTAATTAAACTTTTTTTTTCTTCTCCTGTTTTTTTCAATATAATTTTTTTTTGAGATAAACCACAAAAAAAACCAGATAACCAAGTACATTGATTACTAGTTAATTTATTTGTAAAACTATTCAGTAATTTTATTTGTTCGTCAGTAAAAGGATAGACTGATAAATCATCTATTTTTTTTATCATAACGTATACATCCTAATTATCCTATATTGATTATTATCTAAAATATTTCATAAGTACTGTTATAATTATAAGATTTATTTTGTTTATTAAAATATAATATAAATATTTTAAAATAAAAAGTGGAATTAAAAAAATTAATTGCATAAAAAATAATAAAAAATCGACTATTTTTTGATATATATATAAAATATATTAACATTTTTAAATCTGTGTGTCACAATAAGTAATCCTTTCATAAAGAAAGAGTTCAATATAAAAAGTTACAATAATTAATATAATTCAACATATAAAAAGAATAATTTTTTGTAATTAAAAAAATAAAAAATTTTTCACTTTATTTATTTCATCTTACATAATTAAACAAAAAACTGTTATGAAAAAATTTTTTTTAATCGTATTTATATGTATATTTTTTTACCAACATGCTATGTGTCAAGAGATGGAAAAAGAAAACAACGTCATTTTCTTACAACAAAAAAAAATTAATAATAATTCTATAAAAATTTTTTTCTCTTTTTTTTGTCCTCATTGCTATATACTTGAAACAAATGATATATTAAATGAAATATTAGAAAATGCTAAAAAAAATAAAATTCAAATCCAATATTATCATATTGATTTTAACAAAAGTAAATTAGGATTAATGTTAAATAAAGCTTGGATAATAGCAAAATTATTACACATACAAGAAAAAATAAAAAAACCAATATTTTTAGGTATACAAGAATTAAATACTATTTATGATTATGCAACATTAAAAAAAGTGTTTATAGAATCTGCTCATATATCTTCTGAAATATATGATTCATATTGGAATAGTATTACTGTAGAAATATTAATTAAAAAAAATGAACAAGAAATAAAAAATTTACCAATCACAGATATTCCTGCAATATTAATTTATGAAAAATATTTAATTAATTTTCCATTTCAATCATATATTATAAAAAGTGATTTATTAAATCAATATTTTCGACAAATCAATTCAATAATAAAAAAATCAATTATTAATTAATAATATAAAAAACTAACATTATAAACAATATTGTTTTATATATTCTATAAATAATTTTTTTTTAAAAAGGAAAAATATTTTGATTAATAATCATAAAAAAAAAGTATTAATCATTGATGGTCATGTTTATTTTTATCAATCTTATTATGCTTATCCTTTATTAAAAAATGACAAAGGAGAAAATTGTGGTGCAATATATGGATTTTTAAAAAAAATAAAAACCTTAATATTAAATTTTCAACCAAAAAAAATCATTATAGTATTTGATACTCCTTTGCCAACTTTTCGACATACGTTATTTAGCGATTACAAAAGTAATAGAAATAAAATGCCATCATTATTACAACAGCAAATAATTCCTCTAAAATCAATTATTTTAGCTATGGGAATTCCAATAATTACTCTTCCTCATGTTGAAGCAGATGATATAATAGGAACATTAACACATTTAGGATCCAAAAAAAATGAAACAATATTAATATGTAGTAATGATAATGATATGAACCAATTAATTAATAAAAATGTTATAAGAATTAATAACAAAATGAAAATTATTGGAATTCAAGAAATTAAAAAAAAATATGAAATACTTCCTCAATATTTACCACATGTATCAGCATTAATGGGAGATAAGTCGGACAACATACCTGGAATTTATGGAATAGGAAAAAAAATTGCTACTATTTTAATCAAAAAATTTAATACAATTAATATATTGTATGAAAATATAAATATAATAAAAAATATGAATATTAGAGGAACATTAAATATAATAAAAAATTTGAAAGAACAAAAAAAAACAGCTTTTTTATCTTTAAAATTAGTTACAATTAACAATAAAATCAATATCGAAAAAAAATGGAACGAATTAAATTGTATAACCCCAAATATAAAACTATTAAATTTATTTTTCAAACAATATCAATTTAAATCTTGGTTAATAGATATAAACAACAATTTTGGATTAATACGATATATAGAAAATATAAAAGTTTAACTATAAAAATTATAGGAATAATCAACAATAATATGTTTAATATAAAAAAAAAAAGTTGGATAGATGTTATTCTTAATGCCAAAATAATTGCATTTATTATACAAATTAATAAAAAAAAAAAATTACATGCATTAATTTCACAATAAATAAAAACACAACTATTTACATTAAATTTAAAAAAGACAATAATCACTTTAATCAACTGATCAGTCAAAAAATAGAATTAAAAGTTTTTAAAAAAGTGTTTGAAAATAAAAAAATAACAAAAATTACTTATAATGTAAAATTACAATATAAAATTTTACAACAATATAATATTAAATTATCAGATAATACTCATGATATTTTATTAGAAAACTATGTATTAAAAGGATTAATCAAAATTAATCATTGTATTGAACAAATTCATCAAGAATTAATGTTATATGAACATTTTTTATTAAAAACAAATAAAAAACATCTTGGTAATTTTAAAATAAATATTAAAGATACTTCTCATTGTATTTTTCAAACACATCAAGAAAATAAGAAATATTTTAAAAAAGAAATAAAATTACATTCAATTTTATATGATATTGAAAAACCAATAACGAAAATATTATATATAATGGAAAATAATGGAGTACTGTTAAATAAAGAAAAATTAAAAATACAATCACACAATATACAAAATAAATTAAAAATATTAAAAAACAACGCTTATAAATTAGCTAATGAAAAATTTAATATTTTATCTAATGAACAAACAAGAATTATTTTATTTAATAAACTTAAATATAAAACCATTACCAAAACTCCTACAGGTAAAAATTCTATTAATGAAGCAGTATTACAAAGACTGTCTGAAAAATATATTTTACCAAAAATAATTTTGGAATATCGAAAATTATATAAATTAAAATCTAATTATCTTGATAAATTAATAACAATGATTAATAAAAAAACAGGAAGAATACATACTTCCTACCATCAACATTCTACTACAACCGGTAGATTAACTTCTTTTTACCCTAATCTTCAAAATATTCCAAAAAAAACATTAGAAGCAGAAAAAATTAGAGAAGCTTTTATAGCTCCTCATGATCATGTTATTGTAACTGTAGATTATTCTCAAATTGAATTACGTATATTAGCACATTTTTCAAAAGATCAAAATTTAATTAAATCTTTTCGAAAAAATATTGATGTACATAATGCAACAGCATCAAATATTTTTAATATTGAAATACATCAAGTTACTATACAACAACGTCAAATTGCAAAAACAATAAACTTTTCTTTAATTTATGGCATTACTCCTTTTGGTTTATCAAAAAAATTAAATATAACAATTTATCAAGCAAAACAATATATTCATATGTATTTTGAAAAATATCATGGAATTTTAAATTTTATTCAAAAAACCCTCGATTACACTTCCAAGAAAGGATATGTAAAAACTTTATTTGGAAGAAAAATTTATATACCTAACATTAATTCTAAAAATTCTAACATTAGAAAAGCAGCAGAAAGAGCATGTATAAATGCTCCAATGCAAGGAACAACAGCTGATATAATTAAAAAAGCCATGATTAAAATACATAAATATTTATATTTAAATAAATTTGAACAAGGAAAAATGATTATTCAAGTACATGATGAATTAATATTCGAAATTAAAACACAACATATAAAAACAACAACAAATAACATCCGTACAATTATGGAAAATATAACTACACTTGATATTCCTTTACTAGTACATATAGGAATAGGAAAAAATTGGAATGAAGCTAATAATACTCAAATTGTATAATTGATAATATAAATATTTATGTATTATAATATGTCGATAAAAAATTTTTTACATCAAATATTCCAAGATGTAATGTAGATGAAAATAAAATTACAGAAACTTTTTTATGTATTAATAAACATTCTTTTTTAATCTTAAACATTTTTCTTTCTCGTATAGATTTAGAAAACTTATCTGATTTAGTTAATGTTATTAATATTGGAAGATTTTTTTTATTTAATATGTTTATTATTGTATAATCTTCTTTTCTAAAAGAACGTCGAATATCTACTAACAGTACTACTGCTTTTAATGATTTCCTATATATTAAATATTTTATTATCAATTTTTTTAAAGTATTTTTTAAATTTTGAGAAAAGTTTGAGTAACCATATCCTGGTAAATCTACTAAATATTTTTTTTTAGCAATTTTAAAAAAATTAATTGTACGTGTACTACCTGGAGTCTTACTAACTCGTGCTAATTTATGTTGATTCGTTAAAAAATTGATCATGCTGGATTTTCCAACATTTGAATAACCTATAAAAGCAATTTCAATGTTATTATCACACTTAAGTTGATTCATACAAGTAATACTTGTAGAAAAAATAGTTGATGTATAACTATTAAATATCATACATATCCTTATTATTAATAGTAATATCATTATATTAAAAAAATTTTTACAACAAAATGAATTAAAATAATACTAATCTAATTTATCAAAAAAAAATATCATAATTTAAATACTATATTACATATTTATTATAATGACATCATTTTATACAAATTAAGAATGATAATTGTTTTGAATATTTATTAAAAAAATAAAATACATAAGGCTTTATTATATGAATTTAGAATTAAGAAATATAGCAATCATTGCTCATGTAGATCATGGAAAAACAACATTAGTAGATAAATTATTAGAACAATCTAAAAATTTAAAACATCAAAAACATCAATTAAATAGAGTAATGGACTCTAACATCTTAGAAAAAGAAAGAGGCATCACAATTTTATCTAAACATGCATCTTTATTTTGGAAACAATATAAAATTAATATTATTGATACTCCTGGACATGCAGATTTTGGAGGAGAAGTCGAAAGAGTAATGTCTATGGTTGATTCAGTATTATTAATTGTGGATGCTATAGATGGTCCTATGCCTCAAACTCGTTTTGTGACACAAAAAGCATTTAACTATAATATACAACCTATTGTTATAATTAATAAAATTGATAGAGAAAATGCACGTCCTGAATGGGTGTTAGATCAAATTTTAGATTTATTTATCAGTTTAGATGCTAATGATATGCAACTAGATTTTCCAGTAGTATATACTTCTGCAATTCAAGGAATTTCAGGAATCCAGATAAATGATATGAAAAAAAATATGGATCCTTTATTTGAAACAATAATAAAGTATGCTCCAGCTCCTAATGTTCACATTAACGGGCATTTAAAAATGCAAGTATCACAACTAGATTATGATAACTATTTAGGAACTATCGGGATAGGTAAAATTCAAGAGGGAAAAATTTTAATTAATCAAAATGTCAAAATTATAAATACTATGAATCAAATTTCTAGTGGTAAAATTAATAAAATTTTAACGTATGTAGGATTAGAACGTAAAGAAACTGCTGTTGCTCAAGCAGGAGAAATAGTAGGAATAGCTGGACCTGATGTAATTAATATTTCTGATACGATTTGTGATAATGAAAATATTGAAGCATTACCAAAACTAAATATTGATAAACCTACAGTAAAAATGTTTATATCAGTTAATACATCACCTTTTTGTGGAATTGAAGGAAAATTTATCACTTCTCGACAAATTTATAATCGATTACACAAAGAAGCTAAACATAATATTGCTTTAAAAGTTGAAGAAACAAAAAATGCAAATACTTTTTGTATATCAGGAAGAGGAGAATTACATTTATCAATATTAATTGAAAATATGAGAAGAGAAGGATTTGAAATGGAAGTTTCGAGACCTAATGTTATTTTCAAAAAAAAAAATGAATTAGAACAAGAACCTTATGAAAATGTTACTTTAGACATATTATCAGAACATCAAGGAACTTTAATGCAACTATTAGGTAATAGAAAAGGAAAAATTACAGATATATTTCCTGAAAACAATGGAAGAGTACGTATGAATTATATTCTTTCAAGTCGTTCACTAATAGGTTTCAGAAATGATTTTTTAACTCTTACTTCAGGAACAGGATTATTTTTCTCAGCTTTTAGTCACTATGATACTATGCAATCTAATACAATTGGTCAAAGAAAAAATGGAGTATTAATTTCTAATAAACAAGGACATGTAGTATCATTTGCTTTATTTCATTTGCAAGACAGAGGAAAATTATTTGTAATTCATGGAGAAAAAGTATATGAAGGACAAATTATAGGTATACACAATAGAAATAACGATTTAACAGTTAATTGTTTAACTGGAAAAAAATTAACAAATATGAGAGCATCAGGATCAGACGAAGCAATTATTTTAACACCTCCTTTAAAAATGAGTTTAGAGCAAGCAATAGGATTTATTAATGATGATGAATTAATTGAAGTAACTCCTAAAGCTATTAGATTAAGAAAACGTTATTTAACAGAAACACAAAGAAAAAAATTTGGAAGAAACATAAAAAATTAATATATATCAAAAAATATTTAAATTAAATACATTTATAAAAATTATTTGGATAGATTATATCTATCCTTTTTAAACAAAAATAATTTTTATAATAGTAAAATACATAATCAATGTTATTTACAAATTAAAGATTGAATAAAATGATATTTTTTCCATTGTTGATAATGTAAAGATAAACGATAAGAAATAACAATACTTTTTAAATCTGATATAGCTTGATAAAAATCATCATTAATAATGATATAATCATATTCATTATAATGATTCATTTCCAAAACTGACTTTTTCATTCTATTTTCAATATCTATTGTTGTATTTTGACCTCTTTTTTTTAATCGTTGATATAATTCTTTTTTTGATGGAGGAAATATAAATATGCTAACTACTGGAGAAAAAATGTTTCTTACTTGTTGAGCACCTTGCCAATCAATATCTAAAAAAACATCTTTTCCTTGTTTTAACACTGTTTCAGTTAATACACGTGATGTTCCATAATAATGATTAAATACTGTTGCATATTCTAAAAAAAGATTTTTCTTTATCATGTTTTCAAATTTTTTTTTAGAAATAAAATAATAATGTTTACCTTCTTTTTCCCCATTTCTAATTTTACGCGTAGTATACGAAACAGATACTGTTGAATTTAAACCATATTTTGTAGATAAAAAAGATCGAATTAAACTAGATTTTCCTGCTCCACTAGGAGCTGAAATTATAAAACAAATTCCAGATTTTATCATACTGATATTATATAAATTTTTTTAAAAGTTTACATGGATTATAAAATAAAATTTTTTTTTAAACAAAATATTAAAATTCTTTTTTTATTTTAAAAAAAATATTTGAAACACCTTGTATTCTAAGATTATTCAAATGATCTAAGTTTTTTCGCAAAATGCATTGTACCCATATTTCTTTTTTTAATGTTTGAGAAACCGATAATATTGTTCCAATAATTAACCAATCATTATCTCTTTGAATTTCTATATAAGATCCTTGAAATTGAAAAAAATTTGTTAATTCTATGTCAAAAGAACCAGAAGAAGTAGATATTAACCAATATAAAGAATATTTAATTTTTCCCTTAAAATACAATCGAGCTATAGCTTCTTGTCCATAATAACATCCTTTTTTAAAATCAATTCCTTTTAATTTTACTAAATTAGTATTTAAAGCTATAATTTTAGCATAATTGTTTTGATCTATAATTGGAATTCCGGACTGAATATCTAAACTTAACCATATGTTATTTGAACATACTTTTTTTAGTAAATGATATGTATTTTGTATATATTTTATATATTCTTTTTTTAATAAAACCAAAAATCTTTTTTTTATTATATCTAAATTAAATATTAATCCTTCTTGACAAGAAGTAATAATATTATTTTTTTTAAAAAACATTGTTGAATTAAAATTAAAATATTGTTGTATAGAATTTCCTTTTATACCTAATAATATATATTGATTTAATTCAATAATACTTAAATTATAAAAAATTGAACATTTTTTCAATTCACTTATTTGATATTGTGTTACGCTACTTCTTTGTATATAAGCATAACCTGTTTTATAATGAAAAATAATAAAAATACTTAATAATTTTCCATGAACATTACAATGAGAACCAATTGCATATTCATTTTTTTTGACATTATTTATATTAATTGAGAACATATTTTGCAAAAAACATGCTGCATCCACTCCTTGTACTGAAATACACGTCCAATCTGTTAAGAAAATATTATTAAACAATAATTTTTTTTTCATTTTTATTTTTTTCTGATATATTTTATGATTTTTTAAAATATAATTAACAATACATTATTAACCATAAAGAAAGAATACATAAAATAATTATTGGTATACTTTTTTTTTTAATAATATTATATTAATAACATAAATAAAATTTACATTCATGGAATAATATATGATGATAGAGCAAAAAGAATTTAAACTAATACAAAAATTATATGAAAAATTTATCATTTTAAAGAGGAATCTTTGAATATGACAAAAAAAAAAATAGATTAAAAGAAATTCATTTACTACTGTCAAACACTCAAAATTGGAAAAATATTCTAATTACTACTCAATTATATAAAGAAAACAAAGAGATTGAAACAATTATTTTAAAAATAAAAGATATTGATAAAAAAATAAAAAAAATAAAAATATTGCTTAGAGAGAATGATAAAAAAAATATATATTCAATTCATATTTTAATAACAGAACTGAAACAAAAAATTCAAAATCTTACTTTATATACAATGTTATCTCAAAAAAACGATAAACTTAATTGTTATATAGATATACAATCTGGGTCTGGAGGATTAGATGCACAAAATTGGGCAAAAATGTTATTACGTATGTATTTAAAATGGTTACATAAAAAAGAGTTTAAAGTTGCGATTATACATGAATCAGAAGGAGATAATATAGGAATTAAATCTGCTACAGTACATGTTTCCGGTAAATATGCATATGGTTGGTTGCGTACTGAAACGGGAATACATAGATTAGTACGACCAAGTCCTTTTAATAATAATAAAAAAAGACATACATCTTTTTGTTCAATTTTTGTATATCCTGAAATAAAAAAATCTCATGAAATTAAAATTCAATCTAATGATTTAAGAATAGATTTTTACCGATCTTCTGGAGCAGGAGGACAACATGTAAATACCACTGAATCAGCAGTGAGAGTAACTCATATTCCAACAGGAATAGTCACACAATCACAAAGTGATCGATCTCAACATAAAAATAAAAATCAAGCATTAAAACAATTAGTTTCTAAATTACATGAATTACAAATCCAAAAAAAAAAAACTGAACAAAAAAAAAAAGAACAATTAAAACATAAAATAAGATGGGGTAATCAAATACGTTCGTATATTTTAGATGATGCTCGAATTAAAGATTTAAGAACTGGAATAGAAAAAACAAACATTCAAGAAATATTAAATGGTGATTTAGATCATTTTATTGAAGCTAGCTTAAAAATGGGATTATGAGGACTTTATTTAAATGCGTGATATAAAAAAAACATTTTTTTCTGAAAATAAAAATGTTCAAACAGAATATAACGAAAGAAAAAAAAAATTGAATATTATGAAACAAAAAGGATTTATTTTTCCTAATAATTTTCAACCTAATTTCACTACTAAAATTATACAAAAAAAATATAATTTTTTAAATAAACAACAACTTGAAAATATAAAAATTTTTGTAAAAATTGCTGGAAGAATTATTAATAAAAGAATTATGGGTAAAGCATCTTTTTTTACAATTAAAGATATAAGATATACCATACAATTATATTTAAAAGAAGAAACAATATCATTAAATTTATATCAAGATTATATTAATAACTGGGACATTGGAGATATTATCGGAGCAGAAGGTATTTTATTTAAAACAAATACTAATGAACTTACTATTCGGTGTACTACATTAATTCTTTTAAATAAATCTATATACCCTTTACCTGATAAATTTCACGGATTAATAAATAAAGAAATTAAATATAGAAAAAGATACATCGATTTAATTGCTAACGATGATCAATTTAAAATATTTGAAAAAAGATTTCAAATTATTCAATTTATTCGAAAATTTATGATACAAAAAAATTTTTTAGAAGTTGAAACACCAATGTTACATAACATACCAGGTGGAGCTAATGCACGTCCTTTTTCAACTTACCATAACGTATTAAACAAAAAAATGTATTTAAGAATATCACCAGAATTATATTTAAAAAGATTAATTATTGGAGGTTTTAGTCGTATTTTTGAAATAAATCGAAGTTTTAGAAATGAAGGGATTTCGAATAAACATAACCCAGAATTTACTATGATGGAAATATATCAATCATATGCTACATATAAAGATATGATGAGACTCATAGAAGTATTATTTAAAAATATAGCACTGAAGATTAATAAAACAGATGTTGTTAATTATCAAGATTATTCATTCAATTTTAATGAAAAATTTGAAAAATTATCCATTAAAAATGCTATTTTAAAATTTAATCCTGAAATTCACGTATCAGAATTAGATAACCTTAAATCAATTAAAAAAATTGCATCTACTTTAGATATAAATATAGAACCTACATGGTCTATAGAAAAAATTCAAATAGAAATATTTGAAAAAAACACCGAAAAAAAAATTATACAACCAACTTTCATTACTGAATATCCTATCGATGTATCTCCATTATCTAGAAAAACTAATAACAATCATAAAATCACAGAACGTTTTGAACTATTTATTCACGGAATGGAAATAGCTAATGGATTTTCTGAATTAAATGATTTTGAAGATCAAAAAATAAGATTTAAAAAACAACTAAAAAATAAAACTACTAAAAACTATGAGACACATAATTTTTATGATCACGAATATGTTACTGCTCTTAAATATGGATTACCTCCTACGGCTGGTTTAGGAATAGGAATTGATCGCTTAGTAATGTTATTAACTAATAGTAAAAATATTCGTGATGTCATATTATTTCCAGCATTAAGATCTTTTGAATTATAATTTTATATATAAATTATATTATTTAATATATAATTTATATATAAATATGTATAAAAATTATATATAACATATATTGTTAATTAAAAATAGGAACTTATGTTTAATTCTTTCAATTATACTTTTTCTTATCAAGATATTTATAATTTTATAAAAAAAAATAATACACCTTTTTGGGTATATGATCATAATATTATTATAAATAAAATTCAAATGTTACAAAAATTTGATGTGATTAGATTTGCTCAAAAAGCATGTTCAAATATCAATATATTAAAAATAATGAAAAAAAATAATGTGAAAATAGATGCTGTATCTAATGGAGAAATAAAAAGAGCATTATTTTCAGGATTTCATCCTGATAATGGAGATATAGTATTTACTTCTGATATACTTGATAATGAAACTTTATTAACAGTAACTAAATTTAATATTCCAGTAAATATTGGCTCTATAGATATGATTCATAAATTAGGAAAAGTATCTCCAACACATCAAATATGGTTAAGAATTAATCCAGGATTTGGAGATGGTCATAATAAAAAAACTAATACAGGAGGTGATAATAGTAAACATGGAATATTACAACCTTTGTTAGCCTTAAATGCTATAAAAAAATATAACTTCCAATTAATCGGAATACATATGCATATAGGATCTGGAGTTAACTATACACATTTAAAAAAAGTATGTAAAGCAATGTATCAAAATGTTTTAAAAATCAAAAAAAATATTTCTCATATCTCTGCAGGAGGAGGATTATCTATTCCTTATCGAAAAAAAGACCAACAAATCGATATTGAACATTATTTTCAAGAATGGAGTAATACTAAAAAAAAAATTGAAAAATATTTAAAATATCCTGTTACTTTAGAAATAGAACCTGGAAGATTTTTAGTAGCTGAATCAGGAATATTAATATGTACAGTATATGTAATCAAAAAAACAAATACACATACTTTTGTATTAACTGACGCAGGTTTTAATGATCTTATGCGACCAGTAATATATGGTAGTTATCATGAAATTTCAATTATTCCACATGATCATAGAATAATTAATACACATAATTTAATTGAAACAGTAATAGGAGGACCTTTATGTGAATCCGGAGATATTTTTACTCAAAATAGTAAAGGAGATATTATTACAAGAAAATTACCTGAAATTAAAATAGGAGATTACTTAATATTTCATCAAGTAGGAGCATATGGATCTTCTATGTCATCTAACTATAACAGTAGACCATTAATATCTGAATTTTTATTTCAAAATAAAAAATTTATGATAATAAGAAGAAAACAAAAAATAGAAGATTTAATCCAATTAGAAATAAATTGATGAAAAAAAAATCAATATTTATTACTATAAATTATAGATATACATCTATATGTATTTTAAAAATTATATTCAAACATAACAAAAAATATTTTTTTAAATAATATTCAATATTGAATTATACAACATAATACATCATTGTTTATATATAATATTTAATATATTTTTTTTGAAAATACATATTTATTTCTATAATATTTGATACTTTTATTTTAAAAAAATATATATCATTTATCATTAATATATATTAATAAATAAATACAATTTTTAAAAAATATCATAATTAATTATTATAACAATTTTTTAAAAAATTTAAAAAAAACAAAAAAATTATCAAAAATATTTTTATGTAATATTTATTACACTGAATAATTATTAATATATTTTAAAATATTAATATTTATTTTTTAAAAACAAATATTTTTACATTATTTTAAATATCCATAATAAATCAAAGCAAATTCTTTTTATTAACTATATTTTAAAATATAATTATTTACAAAAAAAAATGTATTAAATTACAATTACAAAATTTCATTTTAAAAAATATTATTAATAAAAATTCAATTATCAATTTATTCTTTCATTTATTAAAAAAAGAAATATTATTAGTGTAACAATAATCATAATATGATATAAAAAAAATTATTTTGTTAAATATAAAAAAATTTTTTTGTATTAAATAATCTAGTATTAAATGTTGATAAAATATATTTTTTCTTCAAATCTTTTTTTTAAAATTATATACAAATATAAGTCAAAAATATGAAAAAATTTTTTATAAAAACATGGGGTTGTCAAATGAATGAATATGACACCTCTATTATTAGTAATTTACTTAATAAAGAAAATAATTTTTTATTAGTATATTCTGAAAAAGAAGCTGATATTTTAATTTTAAATACTTGTTCTATTCGAAAAAAAGCACAAGAAAAAGTATTTGATCAACTGGGAAGATGGAAAAAATTAAAATGTGAAAATCCAAAAATTGTCATTGCAGTAGGAGGTTGTGTTGCTACACAAGAAGGAAAAAAAATGTATCAAAGAGCTAATTATATTGATATAATTTTTGGTCCTTTAACACTACATAAATTACCTTTTATGTTACAACAAATCAAAAAAAAAAAAATTATTATAGATACCAAATCAAAAAAAATAGATAAATTTGATTATATTATTCCACAAGACAAAAAAAAAATTACTAAAATTATTTCTATTATGGAAGGTTGTAATAAATTTTGTTCTTTTTGTATTGTTCCCTATACTAGAGGACGTGAAATACATCGTTTTTATAAAGATATTTTAAAAGAAATTATAATAGCTGCAGAACATGGAGCAAAAGAAGTTATTTTATTAGGACAAAATGTTAATTCTTATGTATACCGAGAAAAGGAAAATACTGTTACTTTTGCAAAATTATTATTTTTAATTTCTGAAATAAAAAAAATCCATCGTATACGATTTATTACAAGTCATCCTATTGATTTTACAGAAGATATAATAGAAGTATATAAATATAACAAAAAACTAGTAAATTTTTTACATTTACCAGTACAAAGTGGTTCAAATAGAATTTTAAAATTAATGAAAAGAAAATATACTATTCAGCAATATAAAGAAATTATTCAAAAAATTTTATTGGTTCGAAAAGATATGCAATTTAGTTCAGATTTTATAGTAGGTTTTCCGGGAGAAACTCAAAAAGATTTTGAAAAAACCATTCAGTTGATTGAAGAGATTAATTTTGATATGAGTTATAGTTTTTTATATTCCCCTAGACCAGGAACACCCGCTATAAAATTAGAAGATAATATCAGTATTCAAGAAAAAAAAAAACGACTTCAATCGTTACAAAATATTATTAATCAACAAACGCTAAAATGGAGTCAAAAGATGTTAAATACTACAACAATGGTTTTAGTAGAAGGACCTTCAAAAAAAGATCCAATAAAATTATCAGGTAAAACTGAAAATAACAGAATTGTAAATTTTTCAGGTTTTTATAATATGATTGGGAAAATTATCCCTGTTAAAATAACAAAAATTAGTCATTACCAACTAGAAGGAACACCAATTTTCAGACAATTCATATATTAACGTTTAATAATCAAACAATAAAATAAATAAAAAATATGTTAAATATTACATTACAAAAAGTTTATACTGCTTATTATATTCCTTCTAAAAAAAAATTTTTAATGTGGCTTAAACCTGCTTATAAAAATAAAAAACAAAATTTTATTACAATACGTATTGTGAATGCTTGTGAAATTAAAACATTAAATAAAAAATATAGAAAAATAAATAAAATAACTAATATATTATCTTTTTCATATAATATTATTATGAGTAAAAAAAAAATATTTTCAGGAGATTTAATAATATGTAGCGAAAAAATTTTTAATGAAGCAAAAAAACAAAAAAAAAACTTAGATGCTCATTGGGCATATATCAGTATTCATGGAGCACTACATTTACAAGGATATACACATAACACAAATATTAACTTTGAAAAAATGAAAAAAAAAGAAAATGAAATATTAAATATATTAGGATACCAAACTCCTTATTAAATATAATTTACTGATATATAAAAATACAATGTTTATATATAATAAACATACCTTTAACATTAAATAGAGATTTATATTTAAAAATCATGGATGTTATTCGTTCAAAAAATATTAAAAATAAAAAACAGAAAAAAAATAAAAAAGATAAAAAAAATTTTTTTTCTGTTTTAATAAAACAACTGTTTTATAATAAAAAAAAAAATAAAAAAAATTTATTTGATTTAATTAAAGATGCACAACAAAACAAATATATAGATCCAGAAATTAAAGATATGTTAGAAGGTATTATTGATATAACTAAACAATGTGTAAAAGAAATTATGGTTCCAAGATCTCAAATGATTACATTAGAAGCAAATTATACTTTAAATCAATGTTTAGATATTATTATTCAATCTTCACATTCTAGATTTCCAGTAATGAACGCTGATAAAAATTATGTAAAAGGTTTTTTAATAGCAAAAGATTTATTATCTTTTATGAGAAACAACACAGAAAATTTTTTTATAGAAAAGATGTTACGACCAGCTGTCATTGTACCAGACAGTAAAAATGTAGACAGTATGTTAAAAGAATTTCAGTTAAGACGTCACCATATGGCAGTAGTAATAGATGAATTTGGTGCAGTATCCGGATTAATAACTATCGAAGACATTTTAGAATTAATAGTAGGAAAAATTGACGATGAATATGATAAAAAAAACGAATTAAATATTAAACCAATGAATAGTAATACATTTCATATTAGCGCATTAACTGAAATTAAAGAATTTAATGAAAAATTTCACACTTCTTTTGGAAATCAACAAATTGACACTGTGGGTGGTTTAATTATGCAAGCATTTGGAAAACTTCCAAAAAACAATGAAATCATTACTATTCATAATTTTCAATTTAAAATTATGATAGTAAATAGTAGAAGAATAGTTCAATTACAATTAAAAGTATTACATAACCATAAAAAATAGAAAAAAATTTAGTATAAAAATGTAATACCTTTATAACAGTTATTTAAATTTTTTTTTAAAATGTAAAATAACATTACTTTTAAAATATTAAAAATAAAAAATAAAATATGATATATGAAAAATATAATTATAAAAAAATAGAAAAATATGTACAAAAATATTGGTATAAAAATAAAACATTTAGTGTGACTGAAAATACAAAAAAAAAAAAATATTATTGTTTAGCTATGTTACCTTATCCTTCTGGTAATTTACATATGGGACATGTACGTAATTATACTATAAGTGACGTAATTTCTCGTTGTCAAAGAATGCTTGGAAAAAATGTTTTACATCCAATTGGATGGGACGCTTTTGGACTTCCTGCTGAAGAAGCAGCTATTAAAAATAAACTTAATCCTAAAAAATGGACTGAAAATAATATAATTGCAATGAAAAAACAATTATATAAATTAGGATATAGCTATGATTGGAATAGAGAAATTAATACATCTAATCCAGAATATTATAAATGGGAACAATGGTTATTTATTCAACTATATAAAAAAAAATTAGTATATAAAAAAAAAGAAACTGTATATTGGTGCCCAATTGACAAAACAGTATTAGCAAATGAACAAGTAATTCATGGAACATGTTGGAGATGTCAAACAGAAGTACAAATAAAAAAAATTTCTCAATGGTTTCTTAAAATTACACATTATGCAAAAGAATTGTTACATGATTTAAAAATGTTACATCAATGGCCTAACAAAGTAGTTAATATGCAAAAACAATGGATTGGAGAAACTAAAGGAATCGAAATAAAATTTAAAATATTCAACGATAAAATGACAATTAAAATATTCACTACTCGAATTGATACAATTATGGGAGTTACATTTTTATCTCTTTCTCCTGAACATCCATTTTCTAAAAAAATTGCGAAAAAAAAAATTCATATAAAAAATTTTTTAAAAGAAAAAATTGAAAAAAATGTTATGTATAATCATCAAAAAATATATGATTATATAGGTATCAATACTGAATATTTTGCTATTCATCCTATTAATAATAATTTAATTCCAATATGGATTACTAATTATGTTACTTTAGAACACAATATTAAAGCAATAATGTCTATCCCCGCTCATAACATACATGATTTTTCTTTCGCATTAAAATACAATATTAATATTAAAAATGTTATTAACATATCTAAAAAAATAAAAAAAGAATCAGTACAATTACCAATTATAAAAAAAGGATATCTTCATAATTCTGGAGATAACTTAAATACTTTAAATTCTGATGAAGCCACTAAAATAATTAAAAAAATATTATTTAAAAAAAAAATAGCAAAAGAAAAAATTATTTATAAAATTAAAGATTGGAATATTTCAAGACAAAGATATTGGGGAACTCCAATTCCAATAGCAGTTACAAAAACTGGAAAAAAAATATTAATACCAGAAAGTGATCTTCCAGTAGTACTTCCTGATAATGATTTAAATGCTCAACAGGAATATATCAATATATTAAAACTCAATAGTAAATGGAAAAAAATTAACATTAATGGTGAGATAGTACAAAGAGAAACAGATACATTTGATACATTTATGGAATCATCTTGGTATTATATTAGATATACTAATCCACATATAAAAGATAAAATGATCGATCAAAAAGCAGCACAATATTGGTTACCAGTAGATCAATATATTGGAGGTATTGAACATGCAACTATGCACCTATTATATTTTAGGTTTTTTCATAAATTATTGCGTGATTTAAATCTTGTAAAAACCAATGAACCAGTTCAAAAATTAACATGTCAAGGTATGGTATTATCTAATGCATTTTACTATTTAGATTCATATAAAAAAAAACATTGGGTTAATTTAAAAAACATAAAAATTACACAAAATAAAAAAGGAAAAAAAATTTTTTTTTATCAAAAAAAAAAAATTGAAGTAATTAATGCTGGAATAATAAAAATGTCCAAATCTAAAAATAACGGTATTGATCCAAATTTAATGATTGAAAAATATGGAGCTGATACTATTAGATTATTTGTGATGTTTGCTGCTCCCATTGAAAATGCATTAGAATGGCAAGAAAATGGAGTAAAAGGAATGTCCCGTTTTTTAAATAAATTATGGAATCTTGTTATTGACAAAAAAAAATATAAAAGAAATGATAAGAATTTCAACTATGTTAGTTTAACACATCAAGAAAAAAATATATTATCAAAGTTACATGAAACTATCATGAAAGTAACTTATGATATATATGAAAAAAATGCATATAATACTGCAATTGCTTCTATAATTATTTTAGTAAAAAAAATTGAAGAATTTAAAATTGAAACTGAACAAAGTAAGTCAATACTTTTTATATGTTTATTAAATATTGTAAAAATGATGTATCCTTTTTCTCCTCATATTTGTTTTTTTATGTGGGAAAAATTTTTATCATGTTCAACTTCAAAAACTATTGATTTTGAATCATGGCCTCAATATGATAAAACATTAATTTTAAAAAAAAATATTGTAATTGTTCAAATTAACGGAAAAAAAAAATGTAATATTCTTACAGACGTTAATACACCTCAAAATATTATTTTGAAAAAAATAACAAAAATATCTAAAATATCACTTTTTTTAAAAAATAAAAAAATAAAAAAAATTATTTATATTAAATCTAAAATCTTTAATATAGTAACTGAAAAATAAATAATTAATTTATTTTTTATATTTTAATATACATTTTTGATAAAAATGTACTAATTGTTAATGTGATACACATACAATGTAATACTGTTAATTACTTTAACAAAAACATTTAAAAAAAATTTTGAGTAAAATATTAATGAAATGTATTTTTTATGAAGAATTAGAAAATTACTATATAGAAAAAAAAAATGTTTTTTGCTATTTTATTATAGGGAATGATACTCTTTTATTACAAGATAGTATCAATTTTATTGTTAATACAATTAATAAAAATAAATTTTTTAAAAAATTTGAAATTTCTATTCAAAAAAAACAAGATTATCAATTAATACTTAAAATATTACAAATTAATGATTTTTTTAATCAAAATAAAATTTTATTTATATCTTTTAAATCAAATTGTTTTGATAAAAAAATTTTAAAAAAAATAGAAAATATTTTTCCTTATCTTAATGAAAAAGTAATTTTAATTACATTTTTTACAAAAATTGACATAAAAATTAAAAAAATATGGTCTCAATATTCCAAATATAAAAATATTATTACAATTTATTGTAATACTCTTAATCAAAAAAAAATTTTAGTCTGGTTTAACAATAAAGAAAAATATAATAATGTAACCTTTACACAAGAAGCAAAAGAATTTTTATGTAATCATTTTGATAATAATTTTTTATTTTTAAGAAAAGAAATAGAAATTATATTATTGCTATATCAAAAAAAAAAAAATATTTCATTAAATGATTTAAAAAAAAATACAACATTCAATTCTCAATTTACTGTATTTCAATGGATAGATTGCCTTTTTTTAGGAAATAAAAAAAAAAGTTTAAAAATTTTAAATGTTTTACATCAAAGTAAAATTCATCCATTAAACATTATAAGAATGTTACAAAAAGACATCATTATATTAATTGAAATGCAACAACAAAAAAATGTAAATAGTACTTTTTTATTTCAAAAAACAATATGGAAATCTAGACATCATTTATTTTTTAGATTAATAAAAAATAATAAAATAAATATTTTTTATAAAATTATTAAAATATTATATATCGCAGAAATATCAGAAAAAAAAAACAATCAATATTATACATGGATAATTTTACAATCAATTATTTATTATATAAAATAAAAAATATTTATAATTAAATTATAAAACTATATTATTAATAATAAAAATAAAATATTAAAAAAATCTTTTAAATTAAAAATATAAAATATATATTTTATATTTTTTTTTAAAATACTTGAATCAACTTTTTAAAATATATAAATACATTTTCAACTGACATAAAAAATAATAGTAATTATTATTACATATCTATATCAGTTGAAATATACATTAAAAAATTAATTTAAACATTACTCATAATATAAATGTAAAACATGAAGATAAATCAAATAAAAATTTTAAATTTATTGGGATTAAAATGCCCTATACCTATTATGCAATTAAAAAATAAAATTAGAACAATGAAAAAAAAAGAAAAATTAATTGTATTATCTGATGATATATATAGTAAAAGAGAAATCATGTTATTTTGTAATTGTATGGGTCATAATATTATTCAAATTACTTATAAAAAAAAAATTATTAAATATTATATCGAAAGACAATAATAAAATAAATAAATTTTAAAAAATAAGAAAAAAATATTAGATTAATAACAGTAACATTCTTCTTAAAGGTTCTGCTGCACCCCACAATAATTGGTCTCCTACAGAAAATATAGATAAATATTTTTTTCCAAGATTTAATTTTCTTAATCTACCTACAGGTATTGACAAAGTTCCTGACACATTAACTGGAGATAATTTTACTTTAGTTAATTGTTCTTCATTAGGAATAATAGTGACCCATTGATTATTTTCTAATAATAATTCTTCTATATTTCTTATAGAAATATCTTTTTTTAATTTTATTGTAAAAGATTGACTATGACATCTTAATGTCGCGACTCTTACACAAATTCCATCGATATTTATATTTTTTTTAGAATTTAAAATTTTATTTGTTTCTGCTTCTATTTTCCACTCTTCTCGAGTTTGTTGATTATTTAAAGGTGCATCAATCCAAGGGATTAAACTTCCTGTTAAAGCAACCCCAAAATTTTTTTTTGGAAAATTTTTTTCATTAAAAATACGAGTAATTTTTTTTTCAATATCTAGTATTGAAGGTGTTTTTGTAAACAAATCTTTTTGTATCGATTGACAAATAAAGTTCATTTGTTGAATCATTTCTAACATATAAGCAGAACCTGCTCCAGAAGCTGCTTGATAAGTAGAAACATTTAACCAATCAATTAAATTATTTTGAAATAACCCACCTAATGCTAACAACATTAAACTAACAGTACAATTTCCACCAACAAATGTTTTTATTCCTTTATCAATTGCTTGAATAATATTTTGTTTGTTGATAGGATCTAAAACGATTAAAGTATCAGTATTCATCCTTAAGGAAGAAGCCGCATCAATCCAATAACCCTGCCACCCTATATTTCTAATTTTAAAATACATTTTTTCAGTATAGTCACTACCTTGACAACTGATAATTATATCCATTTCTTTTAATTGTTCTATATCATATGCATTTCTTAATCTTTCTTTCTGTTGATTATTTAATATATAATGATATTCTTCAAATTGAGAAGTAGAAAAGAAAACAGAATTTATATTTTGAAAATCTTTTTCTTCTAACATACGATCTATTAAAACAGAACCTACCATTCCTCTCCAACCAATAAAACCAACATTTTTTTTCATCACTTATACCTTTTTATTCAATTTTAATAACTTAACTTAAAAAAATATTTGATATACAGAAATATTTTTTTAAGAACTTATATTTTTTTTTAAAATTCAATTATAATAGTTTATATTGATATTTATAAATATAACTAATTAATATTTAATTAAATTTATTAATTATATTAATGTTTTTTTTTATAAAATCATATATATATATATTAAAACTCTCTTAAACATTGTATTTTACAATAAAAAATTTATAAAAAGAAATAAATGAGTTATATTTTATTTTAATAATTTTAATAAAAAAATAATATATATAAATATATATTATTATTAAATAATACCATTAATACATTTTTTGAAAAAAAATTATAATAGGAAAATATAATGAATAACATGATTTCTAATACTATATTATTAATATTAATAATGGATCCTTTAGGTAATTTACCAATTTTTATGTCTACTTTAAAAAATTTTAAACCACATAGACAACGATTTGTATTAATTAGAGAGATGTTATTAGCATTAATGATTATGTTTTTGTTTTTGTTTGCTGGAGAAAAAATACTAAGTATTTTGAATGTAAAAACAGAAACAGTTTCTATATCTGGAGGAATAATTTTATTTTTAATTGCAATTAAAATGATATTTCCATCTGAAACAAATCAAAATAATAATTCTTTTAAAGAAGAACCATTTCTGGTACCACTAGCTATTCCATTAGTTGCAGGTCCTTCTTTATTAGCAACTTTAATGTTACTTTCTCATAAATACCCTCATCAAACTCCTTATTTAATTGGTGCTTTATTGCTAGCTTGGACCATTACAATGTTTGTTTTATTATCATCAGAATTATTTTTAAAATTATTAGGAAAAAAAGGAGTAATTGCACTAGAAAGATTAATGGGATTAATTTTAATTATGATATCAACTCAAATGTTTTTAGATGGAATTCAAAATTGGTTTAATTTTTAAATAAAAATATTAAAAATAAGATAAAAACATTTATTTTGTACTATTTTTATTAAAATATGTATTTTATTTTAAAATAATATTTAATATTCATTTTTTTTATAAAAAAAATATTTTTTATAAATAATTTATATGATAAAGTAACTTCATAAAAACTAAAGATATTGAGTTAATAATCATATGCTTAACATGAATGAAATAAATTTAAAAAATAAAAGGGTATTAATTAGATTAGATTTAAATGTTCCTATACATAATGGAAAAATTCAATCTTATGCTCGAATTGATGCAGCGTTACCAACAATTAAAATGGCAGTAAAAGCACACGCAAAAGTTATTTTAATGTCTCATTTAGGACAACCTAAAGAAGGAATATTTGAAAAAAATTTTTCTTTAAAACCTATTTTTAAAGAATTAGTTAAAAGATTACCTAATGTTTCATTATTTTTCAAAAAAAATATTGAAGATATCAACAAAATTAATTCTGGAGAAATTATTCTTTTAGAAAATGTTCGTTTTAATATTGGTGAAACAAATAATTGCAAAACATTATCAAAAAAATATTCTGAAATATGTGATATTTTTATTATGGACGCTTTTGGAAGTGCTCATAGAATACATGCATCTACTTATGGAGTAGCAAAATATTCATCGATAAAATGTGCTGGACCTTTACTTCTAAAAGAAATTTGTGCTTTAGAAAAAGTATTAAATCAACCAAAAAGACCTATGGTTGCTATAGTAGGAGGTGCAAAAATTTCTACTAAATTTAATATTTTATATGCTTTAGAAAAAATTGCAGATATAATCATTGTCGGAGGAGGTATAGCAAATACTTTTATTGCTGTAAATAATTCAGTAGGAAAATCTTTACATGAACCAGAATATATTGAAGAAGCCAAAAAAATTTTAGAAAGAAAAAAAATTATTGCTCCAATTGATTCTAGAGTTAGTACTTCTTTCAATAAAGAAGCTGTTGCATACATCAAAAGTACTAATAATATTCATATCAATGAAGAAATAATGGATATTGGAACTAAAACAGAAAAAATAATAAAAAAAATTATTTTAAATGCAAAAACAATATTATGGAATGGACCTGTAGGAGTTTTTGAATTTCCTAATTTTTCTTCTGGAACAAAAAATTTAGCTATGGCTATTGCTGAAAGTAATGGTTTTTCAGTTGCTGGTGGAGGGGATACTATTAATGCAATCGAAAAATTTCAAATTAAAAATAAAATATCCTATATTTCTACAGGAGGAGGTTCATTTTTAACTTTTTTAGAAAAAAGTACACTTCCTTGTATTGATATTTTAAAATAAATTATTAATAAATATTTTTATTAAAAAATAAAATACATAAATAATAAAATAAATGAAAGGTATATTGTTATGCATAAAATATCTAAAATTATTAAACCAGGAATAATTTTTGGAAAAGATATAAAAACAATTTTTACAATAGCAAAAAAAAACAAATTTGCAATTCCAGCAGTAAATTGCATTGGAACTGATTCTATTAATGCTGTATTATCAGCTGCATATGAAGCACAATCTCCGGTTATTATACAACTATCTTACAGCGGGGCTAGTTTTATAGCAGGAGCAAAAATTAATACAGTAAAATACCAATGTCCATATAAACAATCTATAATAGGAGCAATATCTATTGCTCATTATATCCATAAATTATCAAAATATTATCAAATACCAGTAATTTTACATACTGATCATTGTTATCAAGAAATATTACCTTGGATAAATGCATTAATTGAAGAGGGAGAAAAAAACTTTCAAAAAACTGGGATACCTTTATTTTCATCACATATGATTGATTTATCTAAAGAAAAAATAGAAAAAAATATATCAACATGTAAAAAATATCTTCAAAGAATGTCAAAAATCAATATGATTTTAGAAATAGAACTAGGTTGTACTGGTGGAGAAGAAGATGGTATTGATAATTCATCTCTTAAAAAAGAATCTCTTTATACTTCTCCTGAAGAAGTAAATTATGCTTATGAACAACTAAATACTATTAGTGATCAATTTACTATTGCAGCATCATTTGGAAATGTTCATGGAGTATATTCACCAGGTAGCATTCAATTAAAACCAAAAATTTTAAAAAAATCACAATCTTATATTAGAAATAAACATAAATTATTAAACATTAATCCAATTAATTTTGTTTTTCATGGTAGTTCCGGAACAAATATACATGATATTAAAAAAGCTATTTCTTATGGAGTAGTTAAAATAAATATCGATACTGATATACAATGGGCTACATGGGAAGGAATATTAAAATATTACTATATAAATAAACATGGTTTACATAGTCAATTAGGAAATGATAAAGGAATTGAATATCCAAACAAAAAATATTATGATCCTAGAGTATGGATTCATGAATCTCAAAAAAATATAAAAAAAAGATTAATACAATCGTTTCAAGATTTTAACTCATGTAACCAATTATAAATTAAATCAAAAAATCATATTAAATAATAGTTTTTTTATAAAAAATTAAAATGTAATAAAGTAAAATACAAAACAATATAAAAAATTACTAAATTTTATCAAAAAATTAAATTATTAAATATAAAATATTTTTTATTTTGAAAAAAAACGATTTTTAATTATTGTTTTTAAAAAATTTTTTTTATATTTATTTTAAAATAAATTTTTATCTTATTTTTTTGAATAAAATTGAATTATAAATTATATTTATAAATTTAAACCGATTTTTTTACATTTGTTATGATTACTTTATTATTAAACTAAATTAAAATATAAAATGTATTTTATAAATATTATTAAACAGTTTTAAATTAATTTAAAAAAAATTCTAAAAAACAGTACACAATAATTTTTTAAATTTTAATATTTTATAATGTGAAAAAAATATGATATAAAAAAAATAATATTATTAAACTTTTTATCTGTGTATATAAAACAATATAACAAAATCTTTTTGAGAACTATATAAAAAATATTTTTTTAAAAAAATAAAGTAATTTATACTTCAAGAAATATAATTAAATTACTCTATAATTATTATTATAGTTATAAAAAAAAATTATTTTTGTCAAAAAAAAATATTTATATCTTGATATAATATTGTTCAAATTAGTCAATAAAATTTATTTTTCATGAATCTTTTTTTTTGAATTCTTATAATAAATATATAAAATATTTAAAAAAAAACATGAATAACAATAATTCTTTTTATATCTAATACCATACATAAAAAATACATTAAAAAAATATTTTTTATATAAAAAAATTGGAAAATATATGCTATATCTATATGAATCAAATCAATTAAAAAAACTTTTAGAAATAAATTGCAATATTATTAAAAAAAAAATATAAATAATACACCATTCATTCCTGAATTTTTTTTAATTTATCAACATCCTACATTATCTAAATGGTTAAAAATTAACTTAGCGAAAAATAATAATATTTGTGCTAATAATTCTATAGAAGATTTTGAATATTTTTTTTTAAAAATATTTAAAATTACTCTTCCTGAAGTTTATTATAAAATTATTAAATCTTCTTCTACATTCTTTTGGAATATTTTAAATATACCAAATAATCAACTATTTACAGAAATATTTAATAAAAACAATTCTGAATTAAAAAAATATCAAATTGCAAAAAAACTATCAAACATTTTTAAAAAAAATTTGATGCAATGTAATAATTGGAAAAAATTTTGGAAAATAAATTGTCATAATATTTATGAAAAAAAAATTTTGATATGGAAAAAAAGTATTTGGAATATTGTAACTAAAAAAATAAAAAAAAAAAATGTTTTTACAATTTTGAAAAAAAAAATTAAAATTTTACATATAAAAAAAATGTTGTTTATTCCAAATCGAATATTTATATATAATTCTCATACACTTCCAATTTTTTATTGGAAAATATTAAAAATATTCAGTTCTTATTGTCAAATATTTGTTTTTAATATCAATAATAATAATAACTATTTTTATAATCTTAATGATAATAAAAATATCTTTCCAATGAAAGAACAACATAATTTTCATAAACATAAATTTTTAAAAATAAAAAATAATAAAAATTTATTTTATTCATATCAAAATAACATCAGTATATATTATAAAAAAAAATGTTATATTCATCAATATACCGAAAATAATGTACTAAATTTTTTAAAAAATTATATATCTTTAAAAAATGTTTCACATATAATAAAAAAACATAAAAAATTTTGCTTATTAAAAGATGATAAATCCATTGATATTCAAGTTTGCTCAAATATTCAACAAGAAATTGAAATACTTGTAAAAACCATCATTAATCAAATAAACAATAATAAAAATATTAGTCCTAAAAATATATTAATACTAGCTCCTAATATTGAAATATATATACCTTACATACATTCAATTTTTCAATCTTTTCCAAAAAGTGATACCTTACCTTTTACTATTTTTAAAAAAAATCAATATTATAACAATAATGTTATACAATTTTTTGAAACAATATTATGTTTATATAAACAACGTTTTGAAGTAGATAAAATTTTTGATTTATTACGTTTTCCTTTTATTCATCAAAATTTTGCTTTAAAAAAAGAAGAATTACATATTGCATATACTTGCTTAAATCAAGCAAATATTAAATGGGGAATTAATAATGCTCACCTAAAACATCTTAACATGTCTTCATGTGATATTGAAAATACATGGGAATATGGAATTAAAAGAATACTGTTAGGAACTTCAATGTATATAGAAGATGGTATATGGAATGATATACTTCCAATAAATACTTTTAATAATGTGAATATCAACAAAATAATAAGTATAGTTATGTCATTTATAATTCTTTTAGATACATGGAGAAAAAAATTTAGGAGTAAAAAATTACTAAAAAATTGGAAAAAAATAGGATTTTTAATTGTCCAAAATTTTTTTGATGTTAATAACAAAAAAATTATTGATACACTTAATTTCATAAAAAAAAAATGGATGGATATTATATCTGAAGGAATAGAAAACAAATATCTCAAAAAAATTAGTATTAAAATACTCATCGAAGAATTTAAAAATTTTTTCAAAAAAAATAATTGTTTTAACTTATTTTTAGAATCAATTATTTTTTCTGATTTTGATTGTTTTGAAAATATACCATTTAAAATAATTGGAATTTTAGGATTAAATAAAAATTTTCCAAAAACAATTATGAAAAATAATTTAGATTTAACACATATTGATTCTTATCCGTTAAATAATCAATTATTTTCAAAAGAAATATGTATATTTTTAAATATTATTTTATCTACTCATAAAAAATTATATTTAAGTTATGTTGATAACAACATTCAAAAAAATAACATAATAAATTCCTCAATTTTCATTAAAAAAATTATAAATTATTTATTAATAACAATTAAAATTAAACAAAAAAATGATCATAATATTTTTTTTAAAAAAAATAAAATTATTACTTATTTATGTACTTTTAATTATCATACAAAATTCCTCATAATACACCCTAAAACAAAAAAATTACTAAAAAGTATAGAAAAAATTAGCAAAAAAATCACAAAAATTTCTAAGAAAAACAATAATTTTGTTACAAAAAACAAAAATATTAATACAAAAATTTTAATTAATTTTTGGAAAGATCCAATAAAATTTCATTATATTAATAAAATGAAAATTAATATTTCTTCATATAATAATATTGAAACAATATCTTCAGAACCTTTTTTAATTAACAATCTTTATCAATATAAAATAAAAAAAAAAATTTTTAATTACTTAATATTAAAAAAAAATACTCAAGAATTATTTTTATATTACAAAAAATCTGGAATTTTACCACAAGGACAATTAGGACAAATTTTATTTAAAGAACAACTTAAAATAACACAAATACTATTTCAAAATTTTTTTAATATTAATACAAAATTAATAAAAAAAGAGTATGATTTTAAAATACATCAATTTAAAATTTATGGAACATATACTATTGGAACAAAAGTAGGAATATTTCAATGGAAACCTTCTATTATCAGAATGTCTGATCAAATTTCTTTATGGATACATCACTTAATATATTGTTATTTAGGAGGTAAAAATAATAGTTTTATATTAGGAATACAAAACACTTTTTGTGGATTTTATAAGATAAAAAAAGTACAAGCTCAAAAATATCTTATAAATTATATTCAAGGTTATCATGATGGAATGGAAAAACCTATTTATTTTACTCAATCAGGATGTATATGGATATTATCATGCTATGATAAAAAAGAAAAAAAAATTATTAAAAAAAATATATACTTAGGCTATAAAAAATTTATTCAAAAATGGAATGGAAATATATTTTCTAAGGGAGAAAAAAATTTTTTTTATATAAAAAAAATAATTAATAAATTAAACATCACAAAAGAAAAAAAAATATATACAGAAACAAAAAAATGGTTACTACCTATTCTTAAATATAAAATTTGGAAAAATCCATTTAATTAAGTCATTAAATTCAAAAAACTATATACATAATGTACTTTATATGAAAAATATAATTTTAAAAAAATTAGATATTTTAAATATACCACTTGATAATCAAATATTAATTGAAGCATCAGCTGGAACTGGGAAAACTTTTAATATTGCTTTATTATATATAAGAATGATTTTAAAAATAAATATCAATAATTCAAAAACATTTAATATTAAAAATATTAATCAAATTGTATTAATTTCATATACTAATAAATCATTAGAAGAATTAAAAAAAAGAATTATAATACTTTTATCTGAATTAAAACAATCATGTTTTTTAAAACATACTACTATCTCGTATATAAAACCTTTTTTTAAGTATATTCATGATTTTGAATATACCACTTCTTTGTTAGAATATGTAGAAAATAATATTGATTATATCTCCTGTTATACTGTTCATTCTTTTTTTTCACATATTATTCAAGAAAATAAATATTTTTTAAAAAATGTAAACAATTTTACAATATTTAATAATCAAAAAAAAATATATATTCAATCATGTTATGACTTTTGGAGACAATATTGTTATACATTATCTTATGACATTATGAAAATCATTTATTCTTATTGGAATACTCCTGAACAACTATTCTCTGACATTTATCCTTTTTTACAAAATTTTAATAATTTTTTTTTAAAACATAAAAAAAAAAATATATCCATTAATATACAACATCTTTCGTTAATTAAAAAAATTCACTCTTTTAAAAAATTTTTATTTCTAAATAAAATATTTATAGAAAAAATATTACAAAATAAAAAAAATGAAATGTGTCAAAAAAATGTTAAAATATTAGAAATATTATTAACATGGACAAAAATAACAACAAAAGATTATTACATTCCAAAAGAAATGAACATTATTTATTTAAAAATATTGAAAAAAAATATATGTAATATTAAAAAAGAAAAAAAAAAAATAATACAAACAATTATTAATTTCTCTAAAATAAAATTTTCAATTAAAGAAATTTTTTTACATCAAGCTATAAATTTTATAAAAAAAAATATCAAAAAAATTAAACTTCAAGAAAATAAATTAGAATTTGAAGATTTAATAGAAATTGTTTATTTAAATGTAGTTATAAAAGAAAACCCTATATTTATATATTTTATAAGAAAAAATTTTCCCATTATAATCATAGACGAATATCAAGATATTGATATTAAATCAAACAAAATATTTAATAAAATATATAAAAAACAACCAAGAAAAATCATGTTGTTAATCGGAGATCCAAAACAAACAATATATGAATTTAGAGGGGCAAGTATTAATTCATACTTTAATTATAAAAAAAACATTATACATCAATATTATTTAGATATAAATTGGAGATCTTCTAGCAATCTTGTAGATAATATTAATCACATTTTTTCTATTAAAAAATATCCTTTCATTACAAAAAATATCTTATATAAAAAAATTATTACACCTGAAAAAAATAAAAAAATGATATTTAAAATCAATAATATTGTACAACCTTCTTTTAGAATTTTTTTTAATAATATTGATAAAAATTTAAATATACATCAATATTATCAATGGAGCAGTGAACAATGTGCTGAAGATATCAATTTTCTAATAAACAATATTGAAAATAAAAAAGCAAAAATTTTTATTAAAAATAAAGTAAAAATATTATCAATAAAAGATATTACAATTTTAGTTCGTAACCAACAAGAATCTGAAATAATTCAATCTGCATTAAAAAGAAAAAAAATAGTTTCAAAATATTTCTCTAAACAAAAAAATCTTTTTCATACACAAGAAGCAGAAGAAATATCGTGGATATTAGAAGCATTATTAAATATACATGAAGAAAAAAATATTTTTAAAGCACTTTCAATAAATATTTTAAATATTAAATTAAACACATTATTTAAAATATCTAAATCGAACTTTAATGAAAATATACTTATTATATTTCAAAAATATTTAAATATATTAAAAACACAAGGTATTCTAAATTTAATTAAATATTTAATAATAAATAAAAAAAAATATTTTAGAAAAAATAAAAATGATGAAAAAAAATACATAAATTTTTTAACATTAGGAGAAATATTAGAACAAAAATATTATCAATTAAAAAATTTAGAACTAGTTTTAAATTGGATAAAAAAAAAAATTATCGAAAAAAATTATAAAAAAAATGAACTTAATCCAATTAATCAATCTAATTATGAATACATTACTATAATTAGTATACATCAATCAAAAGGACTCGAATTTCCTATAGTGTGGTTTCCTTTTTCTAGTGCATTTTTACATCATCATAATTCATTTTTTAGTAAAAAAAATCAAGACTTAAATAGTGTTTTAAAAACTAAATTTATAAAAAAAAGTATATTACATAAAAAAAAACTATCTGAAGAAATAAGATTGTTTTATGTTGCTATTACTCGACCATCAATACATTGCAGTTTCACAATAGCTCCAATTAATATATGTAATAAAAAAAATAATACGTATACTGATATTACTAACAGTGGTTTAGGTTATCTAATTACTTCAAAAAAATGTACTAATATATATGATTTAAAAAAAATAGTTCAACAAACATTTTCTTCACAAAATAACATTGAAATATTTTATTATTTTTCTTTTTTAAAAAATTATATAAAAAAAAATAATAATCAAAATAAAAATATTCAAAAAAAAAAACATATTTATTTAAAAAAAACAATAAAAAAACAATTTAAAATTACTAGTTACACAAATTTATTATCAGAAAAAACAAAAGAAAGTTTTTACTTACCAATATTTAATAAAAAAAAAGAAAAAAATAATATATATTATAAAAAAAAAAAAATAAAAACTCCTTTTTTTTTTGAAAAAGGACAAGAATTTGGAACTTTTATACACCATATACTTAAAAATATAAATTTTAATAAAACAATTGATATAATTTTATTATCTCAACAATTAAAAAATTTTTATTTTCCACAATGTTGGAAAAAAGAGTTGAAAATTTGGTTAGAAAAAATTGTAAACACGACATTATTGCCATTAAATATTAAATTAAAAGAACTTAAAAAACATAAAATACTTAAAGAATTCGAATTTTATATGTCAGTTAATAAAACTTTACATAATTATCAATTTAATCAATGTATTAAAAAAAAAGACAAAATTTCTTCTCTTTCTTCTAATTTAGAATTTAATTCTTTTAAAGGTATTGTCACAGGTTTCATTGATTTAATTTTTGAATTAAACAATAAATTTTTTATTGTTGATTACAAAACTAATTGGTTAGGAGATAACTATGCTGACTATAATAATAAAAATATAGAAAAAACGATGATTAATCATAGATATGATGTACAATATCATTTATATGGAATTGTATTACATAAGTACTTAAAACAACGTATAACAAAATATTCTATTAAAAAAAATTTTGGAGGAATATTTTACCTCTTTTTAAGAGGTATGGACATTAATCATAATAATCAAAGTATATTTTATATACCTCCGAATATAAAATTAATGAAAAAATTAAATAAATTATTTTAAATAAAATGAATATACAAAAAATATTACATATTGCATTAAAAAAAAAAATGATAAATAATTTTGAATTTTATTTTTCAACTACCTTATTTCATACTAATCAACCAGAAATTATATTAGCTGCATTATGTGTATGCTACAATAATCGTATGGGAAATATTTGCTTAAATATTAATAAAATTCAGAAAAAAAATATTTTTCCTAAAAAATTTCAAAGTTTAACACAAAAAATATGGACATATACTAAACATATAAAAAATTGGAAAAAACATTTAAAAAAAATATTTTTTTTAAATCAACAATCCAATTTCCCTTTATTTCTATCAAATAATTATTTATATACAAGAAAAATGTGGGTAATGGAATTATATCTGTCACACTTTTTTTTTCATAAAAATTTAGAAAAAAAAATAAAAATTGAAAAAACAAAAAAAATTATCAGTGTTTTATCCAAAGAAAATATTGATAATAATCAAATTATTGCTATTACTCTTGCATTACTCAAAAGAATCGTTTTTATAATTGGAAGTCCTGGAACAGGAAAAACAACAATCGTAACAAAATTAATTTTATGCTTAATAAGATTATACAATAAAAAAAATCGAATAAAATTATGTGCACCTACTGGAAAAGCTGCAACTAGATTAGTTGAATCTATTCAAGAATCTATTAAGAGTATATTTTTAATAACTAATGAAGAAAAAAAACAAATTCCAACTTTTGCTTCTACTATACATGAATTAATTAATGTAATGAAGAAAAAAGATTATACTTCAAATAATATTGAAAATATATTAATAATCGATGAAGCTTCAATGATAGATATTTATATTTTTTACGAATTAATTAAAAATATCACAAAATCAACAAGAATTATATTTATAGGAGATATAAACCAACTACCTTCAGTGCAACCAGGATCAATATTAAAAGATATATGTAAAAAAGCAAACAATACTTATAATTTAGATACATGTAATAAAATTTATGAAATTACAAAAAAAAAAGTAAAACAATCAAAAAATATACATCCTCAAATATACAATAATATTTATATTCTAAAAAAAAATTATAGATTTTCTAAATCTTCTAATATTCATCAACTTGCAAATTTAATTCATAAAAGAAAAATTAATGAATTAATACATTTATTAGATAATACAGTGCAAGAAATTGAATATTTCCAAGTAACTAATCAACAACAATATAATCAAATGATTTACAAAATTATTAATTTTTGTAAAAAATATTTAAAATATGTATATGAAAACTTAAACTATAAAAAAATATTAACGAAATTTAATAAATTTAAAATATTATGTGCAGTAAATGAAGGAATTTTTGGAGTTAATACAATTAATAAAATTATTGAAAAAACAATTTATAAACAAAAAAATAAATTTCAATATTTGTTTTTAAATAAAGAATGGTATATAGGACGTCCTATTATTATTACTAAAAATCAAAAAATATTAAATATATTTAATGGAGAAATTGGGATCGCTTTAAAAGATAAAAATGAAGAAATAAAAATACATTTTTCTCCTTTATACGGGAAACAACGAATATTCTGTCCAGATATTATTCAAAATTATAAAACTGCGTGGTGTATCACAGTACATAAATCTCAAGGATCAGAATTTTCAAAAGTTTGTTTTGTTATTCCAAATATTTTTTTTGACACCTTAAGTACTGAATTAATGTATACAGCAGTAACCAGAGCTAAAAAAAAAATAATAATTTTTGGAAATAAAACAATCTTAAAAAAAATGGTTCAAAATAATACAATAAGAACAAGCAACATATGTAATATAAAAAACACTAATACTATATATTAATTATTAATACTTTAGATCCTCTTTTATAATTATACATTTTTTTTTTGCTATCTGGCAAAACATTAATATTAACTGGAACAAACCCTCTTTCCTGAAACCAATGTATACTATGTGTAGTTAAAACAAAAATTTTTTGTAAACATATTTTTTTTGCTTTTATAATTATTGCATTTAATAATAATTCACCTCGAGAAACACTTTGATAATCAGGGTGTACAGCTAAACAAGCTAATTCACCTATTTTCTCTTTTAAAAAAGGATATAATGCAACACATGCGATCACAAGATTATCTTTTTTAATAACAATAAAATTATGAATTTCTATTTCTAATTGTTCTCTGGACCTTCTTACTAAAATTCCTTTTATTTCTAACGGTTTAATCACATTTAATATTCCTCCAATATCATTAATAGAAGCTGGAATAATACTTTCAGATGATTCTATTAAAATTTGTGTTCCTATTCCTTTACTTGAAAATAACTCTTCAAGTAATGCTCCTTTTTTTTGATAACTAATTATATGAATTCTTGATACTCCTTTTTTACATGAATTTACTGCACATTTTAAAAATCTTAAATATTGATTAGAAAAATATCGAATAAATTTTTTATTTTCAATATATTTTTCTAATTTTTCAGATATTATTTCTGAATAAATACGTTGATTTTTATAATCAATAATACCTGAATGTTGAGAAAAACTTATTAACTTTTCTGCTTGAATCTTCACTGCTATATTATTAGCAATTTCTTCTGAATTTAAATTAAAACATTCCCCTGTAACAGAACTAGCAACAGGACTTACTAAAACAACAGCATTATTATTTAATAATTGTTGATTAATCGATTGATAATTAATTCTACGCACTTTTCCAGTATGGAAATAATCGATACCTTTTACTATTCCAAATGGTTGTGCAATAATAAAATTTCCACTAACTACATTAATATTAGCACCTTGTAATGGTGTATTAGAAATACTTAAAGAAAGTCGAGCCGTAATTTCTAATTGCAATTGACCAGAGATTTTTTTTATATAATTTAATATTTTTGGAGTAGTAATTCTTATATTATTATAAAAAATACATTTCAAATTCATTTTTTCTAAGAAAACATCTATTTGAGGGATAATACTAAAAACAATTACAATACGAATACCTAAACTATGTAATAAACCAATATCATTAATAATATTAGAAAAATTAGAATGATAAATTGCTTCACCAGTTAAAAATATAACAAATTTTTTATTTCTATGCATATTAATATAAGGAACACTGTGACGAAAACTTTGTACTAAATTCGTTCCATTTTTATACATATCAAACTTTCCTCATAATTTCAAATTAAAAAAAATATTCAATAGAATAATTATTCTTAATTTAAGAAAATTGTTTGCAATAAAGGTAAAAATTATATGTAATAAGGAAGAGTTTTGAAAAAACTTGTGGTTGCGGGAGTTGGATTTGAACCAACGACCTTCGGGTTATGAGCCCGACGAGCTACCATACTGCTCCATCCCGCGATTTTTTAGATGTACTTTGATTTTTTTATCATACTCTTTTTAATATAAAAAATCAACTAATTTATTAAATTTAAAATTTATTTTAATAACTTATATTATAAAAATAAAATTTTTTCTATAAATACAATTTTTTTTAAAAAAAAACATGATATATTATCATAAATAAATAATTTATAAAAACTTATTATATAATCCATCCATTATTAAAGTCATAAAAAAATGAACATAATCGAATCAGATATACAAGCTCAAGAAGCTATAATCAGTATTATTATTTCCAGGACTAACAATTTTGTTAATAAAAATCTATTATCTGGATCTCTAGATACATTAATCAGAATAGGAAATGTAAACAAAAAAAATATTCATATTATTTATGTACCTGGAACATATGAAATACCTTTAATTGCAAAAAAAATATCTATTTTAAAAAAACATCACGCTATAATTGTATTAGGAAGTATTATTCAAGGAGATACTATTCACTTTAAAAATTTATCATTTTCTGTTAGTAATATATTAATGGAAATTAGTATTCAATATACTATACCAATTGCATTGGGTATTCTTACAACACAAGATATTAATCAAGCTATTGAAAGATCTGGAGTAAAGAAAGGAAATACAGGAAGTGAAGCAGCTTTATGTGCTTTAGAAATGTTAAATTTAATAAAAAATATAGAAAATAAAGTAACACATAATTTTTTTTAAATATGCGTATATATTAAACAAATTATTTGAATATATAAAAAAATAATACATAAATTATTCATAATAGAAATATATGTAAAACATCAATATAAGAGAACATAATGAATCAAGACATATATTATATGCAACAAGCTATTAATTTATCAAAGAAAGGAAAATATACCACTCCACCTAACCCAAATGTGGGATGTATTATTATTAAAAATAAAAAAATAATCGGTGTTGGATGGCATCAATATGCAGGATGTGAACATGCAGAAATTATAGCATTAAAAGAAGCTGGTCAAGAAGCTAAGGGTGCAATTATGTATGTTACTTTAGAACCTTGTATACATTTTGGTTTAACTCCTCCTTGTTGTAAAGAAATCATAAAAAGTAAAATTTCTCAAGTAATAATAGGTTCTTTAGATCCCAATCCAATTGTATCAGGAAAAGGAGTAACAATACTCAAAAAACATGGAATACAAGTTAAGATAGGAATTTTGAATAATAAAATAGAATCAATAAATAAAGGATTTTTTAAAAGAATGAAAACAGGTATTCCATATATAAAATTAAAACTAGGAATATCATTAGATGGAAGAATAGCAACACAAACAGGAGAAAGTAAATGGATTACATCAGAAAATTCAAGAAATGATGTACAACTTTTCCGTGCTCAAAGTTGTGCAATACTTTCTTCAAGTAATACTATTATTTCAGATAATCCATATTTAACAGTCAGAAACAAAAATATTAAAAAAAAAAATAAAAAAGATATTTTAAAAAATTCACAACCATTAAAAATAATAATAGATTCTAGAAATTTAGTACAAAAACATCATAATTGTATTATAAATACAGGAAAAATAATATTAGCTAGGATTAAAAATGATAATCAAATTTGGCCAAAAAATGTTGAACAAGTGATATTTCCAAAAAGTACTATATATAAAGATAAAATAGATATAAAAAGTATTTTTTATTATTTAGGAAAAAAAAATATTAATAACGTTTGGGTGGAAACAGGAGGTACTCTTTCAGGAATATTGTTAAGTAATTATTTAATTGATGAATTGATAATATATATTGCTCCTATATTATTAGGAGAAAATGCTAAACCAATGTGTATACTTAATAATATTACAACATTATCTGAATCGTTAAAATTTTCTATTATAAAAATTGATATGATTAATTCTGATATTCGTATTATTATGAAACCTAAAAAATAAAAAAATTTTTATAAAACTTTCATATTATTTTTCTATAAAGGTATATAATTTGAAATCGCAATCACGTCGAAAAGCAAGAGAATATGTTTTACAAGCGTTATATTCTTGGCAAATTTCTAATAATTCAATTCAAGAAATTATACAATACTTTTCTAAAAAAATAACAAAAAACAATGCTGATATTACATATTTTCATGAGTTAATTACTGGAATTATTAATAATTATTTAATACTTGATAAATTAATTCAACCATATTTATCTCGTACTATAAATACATTAGGACAAATAGAAAAAGCTATATTAAGAATAGCTTTTTATGAATTGTTTAAAAGAAATGACATTCCTTATAAAGTTTCTATTAATGAAGGTATTGAACTGGCTAAATCTTTTGGATCTTCTGAAAGTCATAAATTTATTAACGGAGTATTAGATAAAGCTGCTATGAAAATAGCACATAAATAACATCAATTTAAATTTAAATAAAAAAACAAATATTATTTTATATAATATAAAATATATTTTTTAAATAAACATTTATCTATGTATCATAAATATGAAAACAAAAAAACTTAATTCAATTTTGAAAGATTCACAAGGCTACTTAATTAATTATAAAGATTGGAATAAATCTATTGCTATCGAAATAGCAAAAACAGAATCAATTATACTTACAAAAAAACACTGGAATATTATATATTTTATTAGAAAATTTTATATAGAATATAATTCTACACCTTCTGTTCGAATATTATATACATACCTACAAAAAACAAATAATATACATATCACAAGCTTATGTTTATTAAAATTATTTCCAAAAGGTTTAGAATCTCAAGGAATTAAAATAGCAGGTATACCTAAACCACATCGTTGTATATAAAAATAAATTAATGTATATAATCTATTCCAATCATAATATTAAATAAAAAAATAATAATTATAGAAAAAATAAATGATATACGAGAAAACAAAAATATCTTTGTGTGAAATATACTCAATATAGTAATGAACAACCAAATTACATTAAAAAATATAATTATACTAAAATATATTATTCCAGTATATTCTAAAAAATATAAAGAAATTGTGAATATAATAAACAAAAAAATATTAATTATAATCAATATTTGAGTTAAAAAAATTCCTCTTATTACAGAAAAAATAGGAATATTGTTTTTTTGATAATCTTTTATTCGAAATATTGAAATAGAATAAAAATGAGCAATTTGCCAAAAAATTAATATTAAAAATAAAATTATACAAATTAAATCAATTTGACTATTTATAGTACAATAACCCATTAATATAGGCATTGCTCCAGATATACTACCTATTAAAGTAGCATATGGAACAAAACGTTTCATACATAATGTGTATACTATCACATATATCAAAAAACCACACATACCATTGAAAAATACTAAAAAATTAGTATACAAAAATAAAATTAAAAAACCTATTATTCCACAAAAAAAAGCAAAAAAATAAACATACTTTAATTTTATTAATTTTTTTGCTAAAACTCTATTTTTAGTACGCTGTACTGTTTTATCAATATCTCGATCAATAATATTATTAAAAATACAACCTGAAGCTATTACTAAAATAGTTCCAATACTAGATAAATATAATTTCGTAAAAAAAATGTGCCCATGAAATGCAAAAAAAATACCTCCTAAAAACGAAATTAAATTTCCTAAAAGAATACCTGGTTTAATAATATTAATATATTTTTTAATTATATTTATCAAATTCATTCACTTATTTTACCACAATAAACATTGTGCATAATCCAAATTGAACCACTTAAAATAATTAGAATAACTAATAAAGAAAAAATTAGTATACATATACTCCAATACCAATCAACAAATTTTTTAATGTCAAAAAAATAAATAATTTGAATCATTAATTGTAATATACTTAACGTAATTAAAATAAAAAATGTATTCTCATTAAATATTTTGTTATTTTGTATAATTATAAAAGACAAAACACTAATTAAACACGAATAAAAAAAACCAATAAAATAATTATTAATTATTGTAGAAAAAAAAACTTTTTTTTTTAAAAATGTAATCATAATCACTACCTTATAAAATAAATAAAAGTATATAAAAATATCCATATAATATCTAAAAAATGCCAAAACAAACTTAAACACAATAAATTAGTATAAACATTTTTATTTATATTAAAATAATACATTTGAATAATAATAAAAAATATCCAAATTAAACCTACAAATACATGTATAACATGCATACTTAATAAAGTAAAAATACTAGAAAATAATCCATCTTTTTGAGGACTAAAATCTTTTTGAAAAAAATTATGAATTTCAAATAATTCCATACACACAAAAGAAATACCAAAAATAAATGTAATTAATAACCAAATATAAGTCATATAAATTTTTTTAAAATATACAGATGATGTAGCTATTCCACAAGTAAAAGAACTACATAATAACAAAATTGTTTCTGTTAAAATAAAATTGTAATTAAATTTTTGTTGATAAATATTAAAATTAATAAATGAATGACTTCTCATTACAAAATATACTGCAAAAATAGAAGCAAATATTATACAATCACTCATGAGATACAACCAAAAACCAAGTAATTTTTTATCATTTACAGTATTGTTAATATTTATTAAATGTTTTTGATCTAAAATAGAAAATACTTTGTTTTTCATTATTATCCTTTTAATTTATATTTTATAAATTTTTTTTTCAAAATTTTTTATTTTTTCTACTGAAATAGTATATTTATGATTATTACTAACATTAAAATAGAACAAAATTATTATAATACCTATTATAGAAATAATATTTAACCAAAAAATATGCCATACAGCAGAAAATCCAAAAATAATACTTAATAAACCAATAAAAAAACCATGTGAAGTATTTTTAGGCATTTTAAAACTGGAATATACAGAATTGATTTTTTTATCATCATTCTTTTTATACCAAAAATCATCTCGATATAATACATGAGGAAGAATTAAAAAATTAAAAAATGGAGCTGGAGAGGGTATAGACCATTCTAATGTTCTACCATCCCAAGGATCTCCAGAAATATCTTTGTTAAAACCACGATTTTTAATTGAGATTATTAATTGTACAATTTGAAAAATAATTCCACATGTAATTAAAATAGCTCCAAAAATTGAAATAGATAACATATCATGAAATTTAGGATCAATATGTTGTCCAACACGACGTGTCATACCCATTAATCCTAAAATATATAAAGGAATAAAAGCGAAAAAAAATCCAGTAATCCAAAAAAAGAAGGCAATTTTTCCATATTTTTCATTTAATTTAAATCCAAACATTTTAGGAAACCAATAAGTAATACCTGCAAAACAACCAAATACTACACCCCCTATAATAACATTATGAAAATGAGCGACGAGAAATACACTATTATGTAAAACAAAATCAGCTGGAGGTAATGAAAGAAGTACCCCAGTCATACCTCCAATAGAAAAAGTTACTATAAATCCTATAGTCCATAACATACATGAATGTAAGGTAATTTTTCCTTCATACATTGTAAAAATCCAATTAAATATTTTCACTCCAGTAGGAATAGCTATAATCATTGTTGCGATTCCAAAAAATGCATTTACATTTGCACCTGATCCCATTGTAAAAAAATGATGCATCCATACTATAAAAGACAATATTGTAATCACAATGGTTGCCCATACTAAAGAAACATATCCAAACAAAGATTTTTTAGAAAAAGTAGATACTACTTCTGAAAAAATACCAAATGCAGGAAGAACTAGAATATATACTTCTGGATGTCCCCATATCCAAATTAAATTAATATACATCATAGGATTTCCTCCCATTTCATTAGTAAAAAAATGAAAACCAAAATACCTATCTAAAGATAATAAAAAAAGAGTTATAGTTAAAACAGGAAATGAAGATAATATTAAAACATTTGAACAAAAGGATGTCCAAACAAAAACAGGCATTTTAAATAAATCCATACCTATTGTTCTCATTTTTACTATAGTGACTAAAAAATTTATTGCAGTTAAAGTAGTCCCTAAACCAGAAATTTGTAAACTCCAAATCCAATAATCAACACCAACTCCTGGACTATATTCAATACCAGACAAAGGGGGATATCCTAACCAACCAGTTTTTGCAAATTCTCCAATTCCTAAAGAAATATTAATTAAAATTGCTCCAGCTGCAGTTAACCAAAAACTTAAATTATTTAAAAAAGGAAAAGCAACATCTCTTGCTCCAATTTGTAAAGGAATTACAAAATTCATTAATCCTATTATTAAAGGCATAGCTACAAAAAAAATCATAATAACACCATGAGCAGTAAAAATTTGATCATAATGACTAGGAGGTAAAAACCCTTCTCCTGAACCTGATGAAGCCATAAATTGTTGAATTCTCATCATTAGAGCATCAACAAAACCTCGAAATAACATGATAAAACCTAAAAATAAATACATTATACCTATATTTTTATGATCAACAGACGTTATCCATTGATTCCAAATATTATTCCACATTTTAAAATATGTAATAACAATACTAATTAAAAAAGTTACAAAAAAAATAGTAGAATAAGTCAACATAATTATAGGTTCATGCCATGGAATGGCATTTAAAGTTAATTTTCCAAACATAATTATTCCTTTTAATAAATAGTTACAATATATATTTGACAATTTTTTTTTGAAGTTTATTAAAAATACAATAATTTATATTTTTTCATGATGTACTTTATTAATAATAAAATAAAATAATTGAGGATTTCCACAAGAAAAATAAATTGTTTTTTTTGAATGATTAGGACAAGAAATCTTTACAAATTGTTGATAAGTATTTAAATGACGTTTAAATTTTTTAATAACAGTAACCCAATCTTGAAACAAATTATTATTTTTAGTAACTATAATAGAAAATTTCATGTCAGAAAAACCGCTACCGCTATAATTTGAAGAAATTCCTTGATATATTCCCACTTTATTAGCTATTAAATTTAATTTGCTTTCCATGCCAGACATAGCATAAATTTGACTACCTAAAGATGGAATAAAAAAAGAATTCATGACAGAGTTTGAAGTTATTTTAAAAATGATAGGAGTATTTACTGGAATAACTATTTTATTAATAGTAGCAATTTTTTCTTTTTCATAAATAAATAACCATCTCCAATCTAAAGAAATGACATCAATAACTATTGGAGATACATTAGATGATATTAATTTTCTTTGATCTAATTCATGAGTAGCCTTCCATGAAAGAATACCTAAAAAAAAGATAATTAAAAAAGGAATTAACCAAACAGTTGTTTCTATTTTTTTTGAATCAGACCAATGGGGGCTATATTTTACATTACAATTTTTTGAGCTATATTTAATAGCAAAAAAAATAGATAAAAATATAGAAGGAATTACTACAATTAACATTACAAAAAAAGAAATTAATATTAAACTTTTTATTTTAATTCCAATTTCTCCTGAAGGATTTAATATAACTGCACGATAACCAGTGAAAAGAAACATAAAACTAAAAAAAAACAATATTTTAATATTTTTATATATTTGCATCTTTTCTAATCCACCTTATATACAACTATTTTTTTAAAAATCAAACAATTTATCGCTATGAAAAATCGTATTACATAAATTATTATTAAAAATAATAAATTTTTTACAATACATGATTCAAAAAATTAATTTTTTAATTAAAAACTTTCTTTTTTGAATTGAATATTGTATAAATATATACATTTATGCTGTAAAAATATCACAACATTTTATACAGATAAAACAAAAAAAAACAAAAAAAACTATATATATAGTACTAAAAAAAATTATATTAAGATACTTATGATCAAAAAAATAAAAGAAACCATTCAAAAAAAAATAAAACCATTATATTTATCTATTATTAACGAAAGTTCTCTTCATAAAAATAATTTAAATGGAATACATTGTAAAATCATTATAGTTACAAATGACTTTATAAACATGTCTTTAATTGATAGACATAAAATTATTTATAAAATATTATTTACTCAATTTTCAAAAAATATATATGCATTAAACTTACATACTTATACATCTCTTGAATGGAAACAAAAAAATAAAACAATAAAAAAAGTGTTATGTGTAAAAAATAAAAAAAAATAAAAACTGATATTTTATATAATATTAATGAGAATTAATATATTAATATTAATTGTATTAATGTAATAAATATTGATTTAATTATCATTTTTTATGTAATAAAATATTATGTTAAATATCACAATTTATCTAAATATTTAATTTCATAATTATATTTAACTAATATATATCTTAATATATATATGTTAATTAAATATAATTATGAAATTTTTAAAAAATAAATTTATTATTATCATTTTTTTTTAAATTTTATACTATAAAGTATATAGTATTAAGGAAGTATATATATGTCAGCAAAAATAGAAAAAATTAGTGCTTTAAAATATCAATTTTATATAACTTTATATGTTCCAAAAATTGAAAAATTAATTAATAAAAAAATATTAAAAATTCAAAAAAACAGTACAATTAATGGATTTAGAATAGGAAAAGTTCCTATAGAAATTATTAAAAACAAATATTATAATCAAACAAAACAAAAATTAATTCAAAAAATAGTTACTAAAAAATTTTTTAACATGATTAGCGAAAAAAAAATAAAATTATTTAGCTATGATGATATGTTTTATAAACATAATGTTAAAAACAATTATTTAAATTATTATATCAAATTCGAAATTCAACCTAAATTTGATTTAAAATTAAATAAATTAAAAAAAATTCAAAAAATCACATATAAAAATAATAACAACTATTATAAAAATATAATAAAAAAAATAAATTGTTTAAATTCAAAAAAAAAAACATATCAAACAATTATCGATTTTAATAGTATAGTAACAATTGATTATTCCATTTTTTTAAATAATGAAAAAAAAGAATGTTATACAATACAAAATTTTTCTTTTATATTTGGAAATAATATATTAGATTATAAAATAGAAAAAAAATTACTTGGAAAAAAAAAAAATAATGAAGTAACAGTCAATTTTTTATTTTCTAAAATACATCCAGAAAAAAAACTACAAAATCAATACTCTAAAATTAAAATATTTATTAAATCTATTGAAAAAAATACTTATATGTTAGATTTTTTGTTTTATAATAAAGAAGAACAGTCAATGTTTATAACATTAGAACAAAAACAAAAAATAACATTTATTCAAAAAAAAATAAAAAAATATACTACATTAAAAATAGAAAAATATTTAAAATATCAAATTTTACACAATCTCTTATTTAGTAATCCTATTGCTATACCAACAAAATTTATTGAACACGAATATAAAAATTTAATACATAATTTATATTATTTATATCATAATAAAATTAAAAATTTATTAAGTCATTATTCTAATACTCTTCTAAAATTAGAAGCTGTGAGAAATGCAAAAATTAAAATTTTATTCAATAAAATAATTAAATTAAACAAATTAGAAATAGATTTAGAAAAGACAAAACAATTATTACAACACTTTAAAGAAAAATATATAAAAGATAAGAAAAAAATAGCAAATAACAAAAATGATAAAAAAATAATAAATTATTTAAATAATGTTCTTTTAGAAAAAAAAATTTTTGATATATTGTATAGTGTATTTAATATACAAAAAACAGAAAAATCTATTACAGATATATTTCAAAATACCTTATTAAATAATATAAAATAAAAAAATAAAAAAAAATAAAAAAAATACATCAATATATAAATTACAATCATTTTTTATATAAAAATACATTTTTTTTTAAAATAGGATTGATATAATGTTAAAAAAAAAAATACAAAATAAAATTCAATCAAATTTAATCCCAATGGTAATTGAACACACAGAACGTGGTGAAAGATCATATGATATTTTTTCGCGATTATTAAAAGAACGAATTATATTTATCACTGGTCAAATAGAAGATACGATGGCGAATACTATTGTAGCTCAATTATTGTTTTTAGAATCAGAACATCCAAATAAAGAAATTTATTTATATATTAATTCTCCAGGTGGTGTAGTAAGTTCTGGAATGTGTATTTATGATACGATACAGTTTATAACACCAACAGTGAGTACTATTTGTATGGGACAAGCTTGTTCTATGGCTGCAGTATTATTATGTTCAGGAAAGAAAGGAAAAAGATTTATTCTACCTAATGCTCGAATTATGATACATCAACCTTTAGGAGGATTTCAAGGTCAAGCTTCTGATATTGCAATTCATGCTAATGAAATTATTACAATTAAAAAAAAAATTAACACATTAATAGCATTTCATACTAACCAGTCTATAAAAAAAATAGAACAAGACACAGAAAGAGACTGTTTTTTCTCAGCTGAAAAAGCTATTGAATATGGTTTAGTAGATATAATCTTAAACAAAAAAAAATAATTTTATAATTATTTTACATACTATTTATTCTTTTTTATGAAGGTATAATAATGACTAAATATGACATGCATCAAAAAAAAAAAAATTATAATTGTGCTTTTTGCAACAATAATCAAAAAGAAGTTGAAAAATTATTCATTAGTTCTCAAATGTGTATATGTAATGAATGTATAATATTATGTTATGAAATGATAATGTATGATAAAAAAAATACAATAAATCACTCCGACAAAAAAAATAATCTAACTCCACATATAATAAAAAAATATTTAGATAAATATATTATTGAACAAAAAATAGCAAAAAAAATATTATCAGTAGCAGTCTATAATCACTATAAAAAAATAAATAACTACGATAACGATAATAGTGATGTTGAAATAGAAAAAAGTAATATTTTAATGATTGGACCAACAGGAAGTGGTAAAACTTTAATTGCAAAAACACTATCTAAATTACTCAATGTTCCATTTGTCATTACTGATGCTACATCTTTAACAGAAGCAGGATATGTAGGAGAAGATGTAGAAAATATTCTGCAAAGATTACTACATAATTGTGATTATAATGTTCAAAAAGCTGAAAAAGGAATAATATATATTGATGAAATTGATAAAATTGCTAAAAAAACAAATAATGTATCAATTACCAGAGATGTTTCAGGAGAAGGAGTTCAACAAGCATTATTAAAAATTATTGAAGGAACAATTGCTTCTGTTCCTCCACAAGGAGGCAGAAAACACCCACATCAAGAATATATACAATTAAACACCTCCAATATTTTATTTATATGTGGTGGTTCTTTTTATGGAATAGAAAAAATTATTAAAAAAAGAAAAAATGTTAGTACAGGAATAGGATTTAATACGACTATAAAAAAGAAAGAAATTCAAAATCTTGACTATAATATTTTAAAATATATCAAATCCGAAGATTTAATTAAATTTGGATTTATACCAGAATTTATTGGTCGATTACCAATATTAACTATTTTAGAAGATTTAAATATAAATTCTCTAATAAAAATTCTATGCCAACCAAAAAATTCTATTATCAAGCAATACCAAAAATTATTTCAATTAGATGGAGTCAAATTAACATTTGACGAGCAAAGTTTATATGCAATTGCCAAAAAAGCAATTAAAAAAAAATCTGGAGCTAGAGGATTAAGAGCAATTATAGAAAAAATTTTACTAAACATTATGTATGATTTACCTTCCCTTATTGATGTTACTGAAGTAATCATTAATGAATTGGTAATTAAAAAAAATATTGACCCTCAATTTATTTTTAAAAAAAAAGAATCATAACAAAAATTGTTGTATAAAAATATATTTATGAGTATATATCATATATTTTATTCATATATATATATTATTTATATTTAATACTTTCAGTATTTATAAATATTTTAATATAACTATTATTTATACATATAATATTAATAAAAAATTATTTAACAAAAAAGAATATGTATTACAGAACATCCAATAAGAGAGAATGGTACATGAAACATAAGTCTGAAAAACAGAATACAATAACATTACCTATGTTACCATTACGTGACGTCGTAATTTATCCTCATATGGTACTTCCTTTATTTATAGGACGTAAAAAATCTATTCAATGTATTGAAAAAGCTATGAAACATGATAAAAAAGTCATGTTAATAACACAAAAAGAAGCATCAAATGAAAATCCTACACCTGATGATCTATTTTCTATCGGTACTATTTCTTCTATTATTCAAATTTTACAACTTCCCGATGGAACAATAAAAGTATTAGTAGAAGGAATACAAAGAGCGAATATACTTTCATTAGATAATAACAAAGAATATTTTATAGCAACAATTGAATTAATAAATTCTACAGAATCACCTAATGAAAAAGAAAATGATGTATTAGTACGTATAGCTTCAGATAAATTTAAAGAATATATCACTATTAACAAAAAAATACCTTTTGAAACATTAGATATAATTAAAAATATACAAAATACTTCTCATCTTTCAGATGTAATTGCTGCTCATATTCCTATGAAAACTTTAGATAAACAAAGTATTTTAGAAATTACAAATGGGAATATTCGTTTAGAGCATTTAATGTCACTCATAGAATCTGATATTCATTTGTTAGAAATAGAAAAAAAAATTAGATCTCGAGTTAAAAAACAAATGGAGAAAAGTCAAAAAGAATATTATTTAAATGAACAAATGAAAGCATTACAAAGAGAAATGGGTGAAATTGAAGAACCTTATGATGATCATGATATTTTAAAAGACAAAATAAATACAATAAGGATGCCTAAAGAAGCAAAAATTAAAGCTGAATCTGAATTATATAAATTAAAAATGATGTCTTGTATCTCAGCAGAAGCATCTGTAATACGAGGATACATCGAATGGTTATTGCTTATGCCATGGAATAAACGTAGCAAAATAAAAAAAAATTTACAACAAGCTCAAGAAAATTTAGATTCAGACCATTTTGGACTTGAAAAAATTAAAGAAAGAATTATAGAATATTTAGCAGTACATAATCGTATAAAAACAGTAAAAGGACCAATATTATGTTTAGTTGGACCTCCTGGGGTAGGAAAAACCTCTTTAGGAAAATCAATTGCAAATGCAACAGGAAGAAAATATGTTAGAATTGCATTAGGAGGGATAAGAGATGAAGCAGAAATACGTGGTCATAGAAGAACATATATAGGTTCTATGCCAGGAAAAATTATTCAAAATTTAGCCAAGATAAAAGTGAAAAACCCACTTTTTTTATTAGATGAAATAGATAAACTACCATGTGATGGAAGAATAGACTCAGCATCTGCACTTTTAGAAGTATTAGATCCTGAACAAAATACTACATTTAATGATCATTATTTAGAAATCGATTTTAATTTATCTGAAATTATGTTTATTGCTACAGCTAATTCTATGAATATTCCTGCACCTCTTTTAGATCGCATGGAAATAATAAAAATTTCTGGTTATACAGAAGAGGAAAAAATAAATATTGCACAAAAATATCTAATAAAAAAACAAATTAATCGTAATGCTTTAGAAAAAAATGAAATAGAAATTAAAAAACACGCAATAATTGATATTATTAGATATTATACTAGAGAATCTGGTGTTCGTCATTTAGATCGATCAATAGCAAAAATATGTAGAAAAGTGTTAAAAAAAATTATTATTCATACTAAGATAAAAAATATTATTATTGATAAAAACAATTTAAAAGAATATTTAGGTATTCCTCAATTTGATTATGGTAAAACAGATCATACAAACCATATAGGTCAAGTAATCGGATTAGCGTGGACAGAAGTAGGAGGAGATTTATTAAATATAGAAACTACTTTTATTCCAGGAAAAGGAAAATTAATTCTTACAGGTTCTTTAGGTAAAGTTATGGAAGAATCTATTCAAACTGCATTAACAGTAGTCAAATCAAATTCAAAAAAATTAGGAATTCAACCAAATTTTCATGAAAAATTAGATATTCATGTTCATGTTCCAGAAGGTGCCACTCCGAAAGATGGACCAAGTGCTGGTATAGCGATGTGTACAGCTTTAGTTTCATCTTTAACTAACATCCCTGTTCGTTCTAATATTGCTATGACTGGTGAAATTACATTAAGAGGTAATGTTTTAATTATTGGAGGATTAAAAGAAAAACTATTGGCTGCACATAGAGGAGGAATAAAAACTGTATTAATTCCTTATGAAAATAAACGTGATTTAGAAGAAATTCCTAATAATATTATAAAAAAATTAGATATAAAACCAGTAAAAAAAATTTCGGAAGTGTTAAAAATAGCTTTAGAACAAGCTCCTTACAAAAAGTAAGTAAATATTTAATTCATAATTATTATTAATAATTGCTGGCAAAATATTCTGCCAGCTCTATAACAGATGAATATAATATTTATAATATTTATAAATAAATTATTGTTAATATTATTCATATAAACAATAATTTAATTTATATAACATACTTTATCAATTGAAAATTCATGGAATCAAAAAATATGAATTTAAAAAAAAATATTTTTAAAAACACTGTGATTAAGTTTCTCTTAATTACGATAATTATTTCAATCATATTTAGTGGAATACATAATTATGTCAAATATATTTTTCATAATTATATTGCTAGAGTAAACGGAATTAAAGTAACAGATTTATCAGTACAAAAACTATATCATTTACAAAATAGTCAAGCTGATTCTATTAAAAAAATATATACTAAAAATAGTATTTCTAATAATATTCACTATGTTCATCAGATTTATCAACAAATTATATCACAAATAATTAATGAATTATTATTAAATAACTTATTAAGAAAATATAGTTTTCAAATTGAAGAAAAACAAATTATAGAAAATATTCAATCTAATCCTAATTTTCAAACTAATGAACAATTTAATCAAAAAAAATTTAAAATTTTTTTAAAAAAATATCATATTCCTTTCAAAGAATACAAAAACTTCTTAAAACAACAAATTCTTCATGAAAAATTTTTAACAACATTGTTTGAAAGTAATTTTATTTTACCTTACGAAGTAAATAATGCTATTGATGCACATTTTCAAAATAGAGTAATACAAACTGCAGATATCGACATAAAACCATTTTTACATAATACGAAAATACCACAAACTCAAATTAACGACTATTATTATAATAATTGTCAAGGATTATCTTTTCCGGAAAAATATAAAATTAATTTTTTTCAAATTAATAAAAAAAATATCACAGTTAAAAATTATTCTGATCAAGAAATTTTAACATGGTATAAAAAATATACATCTGATAGATTAGCTCCAGAACAAAAAAATTTTAGTGTTATTCAAGTAAATGATAAAAAAATTGCTAAAAATATTTTAAAACGATTAAAAAACGGAGAAAATTTTTCTAATTTAGCAAAAAAATATTCTGTAGATACTATTTCTGCTAGTCAAGGTGGGAATCTAGGTTGGTTTATAACCGATACATTTCCTGATACTATTCAAATAGCAAATTTACAAAAAAAACATGAAATTTCAGATATTATCCAATCCAAGTTAAGTTTTTATATATTTCAACTCAATGATATTTTTCAAAGTGAAAAAAATGATGAAAATAAAAATTTTGGATTAATTAAAAAAAAATTTTATGAATATCAACAAAATAAACAATTTAATAAAATCAAAAAACAAATTCAAAAAATACTCAAAAACACAAAGTATAATCTTCAAAAAACTGCAAAAAAAATACAAGTACCAATTGTAACAAGTAATTGGATAAACAAAAATACTAATACAAACGATTTTTATATTAAAAATATTATACATAAAATAAAAAGTAATACTGTACATTATAATCAAAATTATAATTATAATAATGCTTCTATTATTAACAAAGATGACCAAATTTTTGTTTTTTCATTAAAAAATATTTATCCTAAAATGCAAAAAACATTAAAAGAAGTTCAAAAAGAAATCATACAAATCTTAGAAAAAAAATACGCAATAGAAAAAGCAACTGAAAAAGCTAAAAATATAGTTAAACAACTTCAAAAAAATGATAACAAAAATTTAAATACACTAATACATTTTAGTCAAAAAAAAATAGTAACACCATTAGACAAAGATGAATTAACAAATATAGTGTTTCAATTACCACATCCTAATAATAATAAAATTGTTTATTCAATTGCAAAAAATAAACAAGGAAAAGTTACAATTATCATATTACACAAAATATTTACTCCAGTAATAACACCTCAAGAAAAATTCAAAATTTATGAAAATCTATTATTTAACAATACAACCAAAATGTTTACTTTATTATTCAAAAATTTATATAAATCTGATTATATAGAATATAAATAATTGTTTTTATAATTAAAATTTAATATATTTCATTCATACAAATAATATAAATATCTTTTACTTCATGTGTTATATAATAGTTATATAATTTTATATATTTATACATGAAGTAAATATTTATTGCAAACATTATTCAAAATCTATCCATCTAAAAAATTTTTTTTAATATTTAAAAAAAATTTATATATCATAAATTAAACACAATTAATAATATTTTCGTTTAAAAATAAGGAAAAATGTGAAATTATTTATAAAATTGGGTTGGTATTTTAAAAAAGAATGGAAAAGATATTTAAGTGCAACTTTTTTATTAATTATGATTGCGTTACTACAATTAATTCCTCCAAAAATTGTAGGAAAATTAGTTGATATAATCATAAAAAAAGATATATATAGTAATAATAAAGCAATTTTTTATATTTTCATTTTAATATTGATCGCAACAAGTATTTACATATTTAGATGTATATGGAGAATTTTATTATTTGGAGCTGCTTATAAATTATCTATTTATCTACGAATTAAATTTTATGAATCTTTAAGTCATCAAAAATCTGAGTTTTATCTCAAAAATAGAACTGGAGATTTAATGGTAAAAGCAACTAATGATATTGACAAAGTTGCATTTGCAGCTGGAGAAGGAGTACTTACATTAGTTGACTCATTTTTTATGGGTACGTCAGTATTTTTTATTATGTGCCAACAAATTAATTATTTATTAACGTTAATAACGCTAATTCCTATGCCAATAATGGCTATTATAATTAACAATTATGGAAAAAAATTACACTTTGAATTTCAACAATCTCAAATAGCTTTTTCAAAGCTTAATAATCAAGTACAAGAAAGTTTAACAAATATTAGAATGATTCGTGCATTTAATTTAGAAAAAAAAAAATTTTTAGAATTTAAAAAATTAGCAAAACATAGCGGAGAAAAAAATTTAGCTGCAGCAAACATAGATGCAAAATTTGATCCTATAATTCATATTACTATTGCTTGTTCTAATTTAATAGCTGTTATTATTGGAGGATGGTTTATCTCAATAAATATGATATCTGTTGGACAATTAACTACATTTATCATGTACTTAGGATTAATGGTTTGGCCAATGTTAGCTTTAGCATGGATGTTTAATATCGTAGAAAGAGGTAGTGCTGCTTGGGATAGAATTAATAAAATTATTTTTTATCAAAAAAAAAAGAAAAAACAACATTTTTGTTTCTCAAAAATAAATCCAATTTTACCATTTAAAACAATAAATATTTATATCAAAAGTTTTAAATATCCAGAACAAAATTATGAATGTTTAAAAAATATCCAATTCAATATTTATAAAGGAAATGTTATAGGAATATGCGGTCCTACCGGATCAGGAAAAACTTCAATTATACAATTAATACAAAGAAACTTTGAAAAATATATAGGTAAAATCACATATAATACACTATCAATAAATACAATACCAATATCAACATGGAGATCACATTTATCTATAGTCAATCAAAGTACATTTTTATTTTCAGATACCATTTATAACAACATTGCATTAGGAAAAAAGATAACTTCTATGAAAGAAGTAGAAAAAGTATCTAAAATTGCACATATACATAATGATATTATTCAATTACCACATGGTTATTTTACGCAAGTAGGAGAAAAAGGAACCATGTTATCTGGAGGACAAAAACAAAGAATTGCTATAGCTAGAGCATTAATTCTTAATACAAGAATATTGATTTTAGATAACGCATTATCTGCAGTAGACGGAATTACTGAAAACATAATTTTAAATAATATTAATATATGGAAAACACAAGAAAACACTGTAATAATTATTTCTCACCGATTATCTACGATTAAAAATGCAGATAAAATTATTGTTATAAAAAATGGTACTATCCTTCAAAAAGGAACACATAAAAAATTAATAACAGAAAAAAATTGGTATCAGACCACATACTTATATCAACAAATGAAACTTAAATTTAATCAAGAATAAAATTAAAATAATGAAAAAAAAAAAAAAAAATAAAAATTTAAAATTGTTCACAACATTAAAAAAATTATTAAAATATGGAATAACATATAAAAAATCATTACTATACGCAGTATTTTTATTAATATCTGCATCTTTATTTGAAATATTATGCCCTTTTTTAATTAGTTTGTTTATTAAACATACTATTTTATCAAAAAATAAAAACATTAAATTTACAATTATATTAGTATTAAGTTTTGTTACATTGCAAATTTTTTCTACGATGTTAAATTTTTTAGAAAGTGTATTGATTAATAAAATTTCTATGAAAATTGTTTATTTTTTAAGAAAATTAGTGATGAAAGCTGCTTTAAATCAACCAATATCTATATTTGATCAACAACCTATAGGACAAATTATTTCAAAAGTTACTAATGATACTGAAATAATTAAAGAATTATATGATTCTGTAATTCCTATTTTCATCCGTAGTTTCATTTTAATTATAATTATGATTATAGCAATATTTACATTAAATTGGAAAATGGCATTAATTGCATTTACTATTTTCCCAATATTAATAATGATTATTCTTATTTATCAACATTATAGTATTCCTTTATTAAGGATGTCTAGAAACTATTTTGCTAACATTAATAATCAATTTAATGAATGTATTAGCGGAATGTTAATATTGCAACAATTTAATCAAGAAAACGAATATAAAAAAAAAATTCTGTATTCATGTTTACAACATTATCACATAAAAATGAGAATATTAAAATTAGATGGATTTTTATTAAGACCATTTTTAAGTTTATTAACTTCTTTAGTATTATCTGGAATAATGACTCTTTTAAGTATTTTCCCAACTAATTTTTTTGAAGTAAGTGTTTTATATGCTTTTATTAATTATTTAGGAAGGTTGAACGAACCATTACTTGCTATTACAAGCCAACAATCTGTTTTACAACAAGCTATTGTCTCTGGAGAGAGAATTTTTGAATTAATAAATTCTAAAAAACAAAAATATGGCAATAAAAATTGTAAAATATTAAAAGGAGAAATCATAGTAGAAAATGTTTGTTTTTCTTATAAGAACGATAAAAATTATGTATTAAATAATATTAACTGTAAAATTTTTGATAAAGAATTTGTCGCTTTAGTTGGACATACTGGTAGTGGAAAAACTACTTTTGTAAATTTATTGATGGGTTATTATCCCAATTATACAGGAAATATATTTATTAATAATCAATTATTAAATACTTTTAGTAAATCAAATTTAAGAAATAACATATCAATCGTACAACAAGACCCAGTAATTTTTGCAGATACTATTTATAATAATATTACTTTAGGAGAAAATATTTCAGAAAAAAAAATGTGGCAAATATTAAAAAAAGTCGGATTAGTCAATCTAGTTCAATCAATGCCAAAGGGGGTACAGTCTATATTAACAGAACAGGGAAACAATTTGTCTTTAGGACAAAAACAACTTATATCTTTAGCACGTATTTTAGTAATTAAACCAAAAATATTAATATTGGATGAAGCAACTTCTAATATTGATTCTGAAACAGAAAATCATATTCAAAAATCAATTGCTATTATACATAAAACAACTACAATTATTAGTATTGCACATAGATTCTCCACCATAATACAAGCAAATAAAATTATTTGTTTTGATAAAGGAAAAATAGAAGAAATAGGAACGCACAAAGAATTACTTCAAAAAAAGGGAAAATATTGGAAAATGTATTGTTTTCACAATAAAAAAAAATCTTTATTAAAAGATATATTAAATTAATACAAATATATTAACTTAGTATTGAATTTTATTACTCTGCTAGCGACATAATAATACCTATACACATTGAATTTGGCTGCTTTCTTCCGAACCTGACCGGGGTATTTCAACAGAATAGTATTACAGTTCTAACAGAGTAATATATATATTTTTTAATCAATTTAATGAACGTAAAAACATATTAGTGATATAATATAAAATTATTGATCAAATGTAAACAAATAATTTTGTTTTATTTTTATTTTTATATAAATATATAAAATAAAAAATAACGAAGAGTAATATTTAAATATATGACACATAAAATACTTTCTAAAAAATGGAGACCTCAATCTTTTCATGAAATTACAGGACAACATTTTGTTGTAAAAGCTTTAAAAAATAGCTTAATATTAAATAAAATTCACCAAGCATGGATATTTTATGGCACTAGAGGCATAGGAAAGACTTCTTTAGCAAGAATCCTTGCTAAATCTTTAAATTGTATAAAATTATCACAAGGAGAACCATGTAAAAAATGTTCACATTGTAAAGCAATAGAAAAAGGAAATTTTATAGATTTAATAGAAATTGATGGGGCATCTAAAACAAAAGTAGAAGATATAAAAGAAATACTGGAAAATATTCAATATTCTCCTATACAAGGATTATATAAAATATATTTAATTGACGAAGTGCATATGTTATCTAAACATAGTTTTCATGCTTTATTAAAAACTTTAGAAGAACCTCCAAAACATGTGAAATTTATATTAGCAACTACAGATATTAAAAAAGTTCCAGAAACTATTATTTCTCGTTGTTTAAGTTTTAGTTTAAAAACGCTTAACGAAACAGAAATATTTTGTCATATTAAAAATATTTTAAAACAAGAAAATATTGAATATGAAGAAAAAGGAATTAAAATTATAGCAGAACAATCTAAAGGTAGTATTCGAGATGCATTAAATATATTAGAACAAGCAATAGCAATAGGAAATGGAAAAGTGAATTCAATTCAAATATTTCAAATGTTTGGAATAATTGAAAATAAAATAATTTTTTTGATTACTCAATCTTTACTATTAAGAGACTTTAAATATATACTAAATTTTATCCAAAAAACAAAAGATTTTGAAATTAATTGGAAAGATTTGTTGATTAATATTATGAAAACAATACATCAGATAATTCTTATAAAACATATTAATCATCAAGAAAAAAAAAATGATTATGATAAATATCATAAAAAAAAAACTATATTCAATTTAGCTAATAGTTGTCATATGAATCAACTTCACCTATATTATAGAATACTTATTGTAGGTTTAAAAGAAATAGAATTGGCACCTACACAAAAAATAGGAGCAGAAATGACATTACTAAGAATATTAAATATAAAAAATACTATATTTTACGACACTATTCAGTGTTATACAAAAAATTTATTTGATTCAAGCATTAATAATCATAAAAAAAATTATTCAAAAATATAAATAAAAAAAAATAAAAATATCATTACAACTTTTTAGTTGTATATTAAAACAACATAAAAAATAATTATGTATTCAATATACTATTTTTATAAATAGGAAAAAAATGTTAAATTCAAATAATTTAAATAATTTTATTCAACAAGCACAAAATATGCAAGATAAATTAAAAAAAATTCAAAAAGATATAGAATCTTTAGAAATTACTGGAGAATCTGGAGCAGGTTTAGTAAAAGTAACATTATTTGGAAATTATAAATGTAAAAAAATAGAAATTGATAATTCTTTATTAATTAAAGAAGAAGTTGAAATTTTAGAAGATTTAATTACTGCAGCGTTTAATGATGCTAATAGAAGAGTAACAGAAGAAAAAAATCAAAAAATAAATGAAACATCTAATAAATTTGGAGTTCCTCCAGAATTTAGTTTAAATTTATAAAATTAAAAAAATATTTCAAAAAATAATAAAAGGATATACTAAAGAACAAACATGAATACAAAAACAAAAGAAATATATAATTTTCAATCAGAGACAAAAGAAATATTAAAATTAATGATTCATTCTTTATATTCCAATAAAGAAATTTTTTTAAGAGAATTAATTGCTAATGCTTCAGATGCTTTAGATAAAATCAGATTTTTATCTATTACTAATTCTAATTTAAATATATATAATACAAACTTGTCCATTACTATTGAATGTAATAAAAAAGAAAAAACAATAATTATCAGTGATAATGGAATTGGAATGAATAAAAAAGAAGTAATAGAAAATTTAGGAACTATTGCTAAATCTGGAACTAAAAATTTTTTATCATCTTTAAATAAAAATAATGATAATAAAACAAATCTAATTGGACAATTTGGAGTAGGTTTTTATTCTTCATTCATCGTTGCAGATCATGTAACAGTACATACAAGATCAGTACATAATTCTCCTAAAGAGGGAATTTTATGGCAATCTCATGGAACTGGAGAATATTCCATAGAATATAAAGAAAAAAAAGAAGTAGGTACTTCAGTCATTCTAAAATTAAAAGAACAAAACCAAGAATTTTTAGATCATTGGCGTCTAAAAAATATTATTCAAAAATATTCTGAATATATTAATTTTTCAATTAATATAAAAAATGAAAAAAATGAACTAGAACAAATAAATAAAACACAAGCATTATGGACACATAAAAGAACAGAAATCAAAGAAAAACAATATATAGAATTTTACAAAAATTTTACTAAAACGTCAGAAGATCCTTTATTATGGATACATAATCACGTTGAAGGTAATCAAACATATATACTTTTATTGTATATACCATCAAAATTATCATCTCTTCCATGGAATCAAGATAAAAAAAATGGAATAAAATTATATATACAAAAAATTTTTATTATGGACGGTTTAGAAACATTATTACCAAATTACTTAAGATTTATTAAAGGTATTGTTGATTGTAATGATTTACCTTTAAATATATCTAGAGAAATACTGCAAAATAATAAAATTATCGAAATATTAAAAAAATCTATTACGAAAAAAATATTAAATGTATTAGAAAAAATTTCCGTAACTGATCAAAAAAAATATACAACTTTTTGGAAAAATTTTGGAACTATTTTTAAAGAAGGTCCAGCAGAAGATATCAATAATCGAATAACCATTCTAAAACTATTAAGATTTCATTCAATACAACATCATAATGAAGAGCAATATATTTCTTTAGAAAATTATAAAAAAAATATGGTACCAGAACAAAAAAATATATATTTTATAACAGGAGATAATTATATATCAGCAAGTAATAGTCCACATTTAGAAATATTTAAAAAAAATAACATTGATGTATTAATTTTGTCAGATAAAGTAGATGAATGGATGGTAAATTATTTAATCGATTTTGAAGGAATAAAATTTCAATCTGTTACAAAACATGATCAAAATTTAAATCTACTATTTAAAAATCATGATAATAAAGAAGAAATTCCAATAGAAATAAAACAACTGATTGAAAAAATTAAAAACATATTAAAAAATGAAATCAAAGATGTTCAACCAACATATAAACTAACAGATACTCCAGCAGTATTAGTACCAGATACTAATGAAATGTCTACTCAGATGGCTAAATTATTTATAGCTGTTGGTCAAAAAGTACCTCCGATCAAATATATATTAGAAATTAATCCAAAACATTTTTTAATAAAAAAAATGTCAAAAATGACTGATGAAAAAGAAATAACATTATGGATTCAAATGTTATTTGATCAAACAGTATTAATTGAAAAAGGAAGTGTAGATAATCCAAATGCTTTTATTGCACGCATTAATCACATATTAAACTTCTAATTATATAATTATTAATAATAAGAAAGAGAAAAGAAAATCATATGCACATTATTATACTTGGAGCTCCAGGTAGTGGAAAAGGAACACAATCAAATTTTATTAGTAATAAATTAAATTTACCAATTATTTCTACAAGCAAATTATTAAAAATAGAAGTATACAAAAATTCAAAAAATAGTAAAACTATTTCTCATAGTATAAAAAATGGATTGTTAGTTTCAAATCAAATTGTAATTAAATTAATAAAAAAAAGATTAAAAGAAAAAGATTGTAAAAATGGTTTTATATTAGATGGATTTCCAAGAACAGTGGAACAAGCAGATTCTATAGAATCTGCTTCTATATCTATAGATATAGTTATTTTATTACAAATTCAAAAAAAAAATCTGATAAAGAGATTGTTAGGAAGAAAAATTCACCTTAAATCTGGAAGAATATATCATGATATATTTTCTCCTCCATTACAAAAAAATAAAGATGATATAACTGGAGAACCGCTAAATAAAAGAATAGATGATACATTAGATGTTATAGAAAAAAGGATTCAAGAATATGAAAAAACAACTGTACCATTAATTAAATATTATGAAAAGAAAAAAAAAATATATAAAATTAATGGAGAATTACCAATACACAATATTAATAAAAAAATATTCAATTTATTTGAATAATAAATAATTTAATTAATTTAATTAAAATTTTTTGCACTCTACAAGATTCGAACTTGTGACCTACGGCTTAGAAGGCCGTTGCTCTATCCAGCTGAGCTAAGAGTGCGTCAATAAAAATATTTATATTTATTATACTATATTTTTTATATAAAAAACAATTTGTTATACCAAAATAATCAATTATAAATTAACCATAACTAAAAAAATAAAAAATAAAATGTTAAAAAAAATCATTAATGGAAATATCATTTCTTTAGAAATAAGAAATAAAATAAAAATAAAAGTAAAACAAAAAATAAGAGAAGGACATCGTCCACCTGGTCTAGCAGTAATATTAATTGGAAATAATACTTCTTCAAAAATATATATTGAAAATAAAACAAAAGCTTGTCAACAAATTGGAATTTTGTCAAAAAATTGGTTCTTACCAGAAAATACTTCAGAAACAGAACTACTTAATTTAATTAAACAATTAAATACAGATACTTCTATAGATGGAATATTAGTACAATTACCTTTTCCTAAAAGTATTAATCCTCAAAATATTTTTAGTAGTATTCATCCTAAAAAAGATGTAGATGGTTTTCATCCTTATAATATTGGATGTTTATTCCAAAAAACACCAAAATTAAGACCTTGTACCCCAAAAGGTATTATGTTGTTACTACAATATTTTAATATTCACATGCATGGAATGCATGCAGTAATTTTAGGAGCATCAAATATAGTTGGAAGACCAATGTGTATGGAATTATTATTAGCTGGTTGTACTACAACAGTTACTCATCGTTTTACTAAAAATATTTCACATCATATTAATCAAGCAGATATATTAGTTGTAGCAATTGGTCAATCAAATTTTGTAAAAGGGGAATGGTTAAAAAAAGGAGTAATTGTTATTGATGCAGGAATTAATCAATTACAAGATGGAACAATTACAGGAGATGTAGATTTTAATTCTGCTCTTGAAAAATGTTCATTGATTACTCCTGTTCCAGGAGGAGTTGGACCAATGACAATTACAGCTTTGTTATTAAATACAATAGAATCTTATGAATCAAATGTGATTTAAAAAATCTATAAATAATACCATGAAGTGCAATTATTATTATCTTTTAGATTAATTCCTAAAAATTTGAGTTTTTTTCTAATTACATCAGCTTTTTTCCATTTTTTATATAGACGAGCGTGTTGTCTAATTGTAATTAATAATTCAATTTTTTGTATACTTATTGGTAAATATAAATATTTCTTTTTTAAAAATATATGAGGATTATAAAATAAAATTCCTAAAATATTTCCTATAGTTTTTAATTTTAAAGCTAATTGATATACTTTAAATTTATTAGTACTTTTTAAAATATTTATTTGTTTAACTATTTTAAACATCATAGATAATACATGAGGAGTATTAAAATCTGAATCCATGATTTTTTTAAATAATGTATAATCATTATTTTGAAGATCTTTATTACACACATTTAATGTTTCATAAAAATTGATATCTGACAGTACCGTATATAAACGGTACATAGCACTTGTTGCTTGATTTAACTTTGATTCCACATAATTTAAAGGTTTTCTATAATGTTGAGATAAAATATAAAATCGAATAATTTCTGGATCATACTTTTGCAATAAAGTATTTAATCGAATTGTATTATTTAAAGATTTAGACATTTTTTGATTATTTATCAAAACAGAACCTACATGCATCCAATAATTAACATATTTTTTCCCATAAAAACAATCAGATTGTGCTTTTTCATTTTCATGATGAGGAAATAATAAATCTATTCCTCCTCCATGTATATCACAATTTTTTTTTAAATATATTGAACTAATAGCAGAACATTCGATATGCCATCCAGGTCTTCCTTTTCCCCATGGAGATAACCAAAAAGGTTCATTCAATTTAGATTTTTTCCATAACACAAAATCTAATTCATTGTTTTTATACAAAACTCTATTATTTTTTTTGAATGATTTTATTTTTGATAAAATTTGATTTGATAAATTACCATAATGTTCACAACGATTAATAGAAAAATTTACATCACCATTTTTTGATATATAAGCAAAATTTTTTTTTAATAAACTATTAATCATACATATAATTTCATTAATATGATGAGTCACTAAAGGTTCTTTGTCTGGTTTCAACATATTTAAAAGTTTAAAATCTTGATTCATACTATGAATAGTTTTTTCAACTATTTTTTTGTAATTAATTTTTTCTTTTAAAGATTTATTTATTATTTTATCATCAATATCGGTAATATTACGAATATAATTCACTTTATAACCAATAAATTTTAAATATCGCACCACAACATCAAAAAATATAAATGTTCTACCATGTCCAATATGACAATGATCATATGCAGTAATTCCACATACATACAAATTAATTTTTTTATTATTACTTAAGAATACTTCTTCTTGATTATTTAAAGAATTAAATATTTTCAACATACACTATCTCGATATTTTTAATCTTAAAAATAAAACTTTTTTAAATTTATTAATGATAATTAAAATAAATAGAAATTAAAATAGTGATTTTTGATTATTATTGATATAATAAAAAATAAATTTTTATAAAAAAAGGAAGAAAAAATAATGAAAAATAAATTAGAAAATTTATTACAATTTCCCTGTTCATTTACTTATAAAGTGATTGGTCTTGCACATCCTGAATTAATTAATAATGTAATTAAAAGAATTCAAATATATATTCCAGGAGATTATACACCTGTAATCAAATCTAGTAATAAGGGAAATTATATTTCTATTGCAGTGACAGTGTTTGCAAAAAACTTTTATGAAATAGAAAATTTATATTTAGAGTTAAGTAAAATTAATATGGTAAAAATAGTATTATAAGAAATTTTTCATTTGAAAAAGACTTTATACAGGTCTATTTCAAATGAAATAAAATATGCTACTTCTCTGAATCTAACTTTTTTTTGATATTTTTATAAACTGATAACGTTAGTAGCGGATGGTCCTTTTACTCCTTCAGTAATTTCAAATTCAACACTTTGACCTTCTGCTAATGTTTTAAATCCATTACTTTGAATTGCTGAAAAATGTACAAAAACATCTTTACTACCATCTTCAGGAGTAATAAAACCAAAACCTTTAGATTCATTAAACCACTTAACATTACCTTTAATCTTGGACATCTATATTACCTTTAACTAGAAAAATATACATTAAATATTAATTAATAAAAAAATTAATATTTTTGATTCAAAAAAAAATAAAAAATACTAAAAAAATAATAAAAATATTAAAAATAATTATCATTTTATTATGTTTTAATAAAAACAAAAAATTTATTTTAAAACCTGGCAATTTCCTACTCTCACACGGGGAGACCCCGTAATACCATCGGCGTTATAGCGTTTCACTTCTGAGTTCGGTATGGTTTCAGGTGGTTCCACTACACTATTGTTACCAGGTTTTAAAAAAAACTTAAATTATTATAAATAATTTTTTATTATTATTTATAATAATATATAAATTTCGGTATAACAAGCTAAACATTTTTATATAAAAATATTTTAAAAATTAAAACATCTCTGGTGTTGCAGGATTAAGACGATTGGGTCATTAGTACTGGTTAGCTAAAAGTGTTACTACTCTTACACACCCAGCCTATCTACGTCGTAGTCTTCAACGTCCCTTCAGTGTTTGTTATAAACAAACACAGGGAAAATTAATCTTGGGGCAAGTTTCGTGTTTAGATGCTTTCAACACTTATCTTTTCCGCATGTAGCTACCGGGCAATGCCATTGGCATGACAACCCGAACACCAGTGATGCGTCCACTTCGGTCCTCTCGTACTAGAAATAGCCCCCCTCAATTTTCCTTCGCCCACGGCAGATAGGGACCGAACTGTCTCACGACGTTCTAAACCCAGCTCGCGTACCACTTTAAATGGCGAACAGCCATACCCTTGGGACCTGCTTCAGCCCCAGGATGTGATGAGCCGACATCGAGGTGCCAAACACCGCCGTCGATATGAACTCTTGGGCGGTATCAGCCTGTTATCCCCGGAGTACCTTTTATTTGTTGAGCGATGGCCCTTCCATACAGAACCACCGGATCACTAAGACCTGCTTTCGCATCTGTTCGCGTTATCACGCTTACAGTTAAACTGGCTTATATCTTTATACTAACCTTACGATTTCCAACCGTAATTAGCCAATCTTTGTACTCCTCCGTTACTTTTTGGGAGGAGACCGCCCCAGTCAAACTACCCACCAGACACTGTCTCTGTACCGGTTAACGGTACTAGGTTAGAATACTAATATTAAAAGGGTGGTATTTCAAGGTTGACTCCCTTATCACTTGCGCAATAATTTCATAGTCTCCCACCTATCCTACACATTTAATTTCAGAATTCAGTGTCAAGCTATAGTAAAGGTTCACGGGGTCTTTCCGTCTTGCCGCGGGTACACTGCATCTTCACAGCGATTTCAATTTCACTGAGTCCCAGATGGAGACAGCCTGGCCATCATTACGCCATTCGTGCAGGTCGGAACTTACCCGACAAGGAATTTCGCTACCTTAGGACCGTTATAGTTACGGCCGCCGTTTACCGGGGCTTCAGTCTAGAGCTTCAAATCAAATTAAATCAATTTTGACTCCTTCGATTAACCTTCCGGCACCGGGCAGGCGTCACACCGTATACTTCCACTTACGTGTTTGCACAGTGCTGTGTTTTTAATAAACAGTTGCAGCCAGCTGGTATCTTCGACTAACTTCAGCTTCAAGAGTAAATCTTTTCACTTACATGTTAGCGTGCCTTCTCCCGAAGTTACGGCACTATTTTGCCTAGTTCCTTCATCTGGGTTCTCTCAAGCGCCTTGGTATACTCTACCTAACCACCTGTGTCGGTTTGGGGTACGATTTAGAATTATTTTATAATGCTTAGAGGCTTTTCTTGGAAGTATGGTATTAATCACTTCTTCTCTATAATTATTATAGAGAATCGTCATCACGCCTCAGTTTAAAGAAAATCGGATTTGCCTAATTTTCATGCCTACACGTTTAAACCAGGACTACCATCGCCTGGATGACCTAACCTTCTTCGTCCCCCCATCACAATAATACTAAGCACAGGAATATTAACCTGTTGTCCATCGATTACGCCTTTCGGCCTCACCTTAGGTGTCGGCTTACCCTGCCCCGATTAACGTTGGACAGGAAACCTTGGTTTTTCGGCGAGCAGGTTTTTTACCTGCTTTATCGTTACTCATGTCAGCATTCGCACTTCTGATACCTCCAATATATTTTACAATATACCTTCTACGGCTTACAGAACGCTCCCCTACCCAATATAAATTTTGCGTTTTAAATCAACATATTTTAAAATTTTCTGAGAAAGCTTAAAATTGTTATATTTTATATTGTCGCAGCTTCGGTACATAATTTAGCCCCGTTAAATCTTCCGCGCAGACCGACTCGACCAGTGAGCTATTACGCTTTCTTTAAATGATGGCTGCTTCTAAGCCAACATCCTGGCTGTTTATGCCTTTCCACATCGTTTGCCACTTAATTATGATTTAGGGACCTTAGCTGGCGATCTGGGTTGTTTCCCTTTCCACAACGAACGTTAGCACCCGCTGTGTGTCTCCCGTGATAACATTCTACGGTATTCGGAGTTTGCATTGGTTTGGTAGGTCGGGATGACCCCCTAGCCAAAACAGTGCTCTACCCCCGTAGAGGAATTCACGAGGCGCTACCTAAATAGCTTTCGGGGAGAACCAGCTATATCCCGGTTTGATTGGCCTTTCACCCCTAGCCACAAATCATCCGCTAATTTTTCAACATTAGTCGGTTCGGTCCTCCAGTTAGTTTTACCTAACCTTCAACCTGTCCATGGCTAGATCACCGGGTTTCGGGTCTGTATCCTGCAACTAAATAAAAATTAGATTTTTTGTATGCCCTTTTAAGACTCGGTTTCCCTTCGGCTCCCCTAATTGGTTAACCTTGCTACAGAATACAAGTCGCTGACCCATTATACAAAAGGTACGCAGTCACTTTTCTAAAAAAAGCTCCTACTGCTTGTACGTATACGGTTTCAGGATCTATTTCACTCCCCTAACCGGGGTTCTTTTCGCCTTTCCCTTACGGTACTAGTTCACTATCGGTCAGTCAGGAGTATTTAGCCTTGGAGGATGGTCCCCCCATCTTCAAACAAGATTTCTCGTGTCTCGCTCTACTTTTTGAGATCTTTAAATATTTTTTTTTGTATACAAGGCTATCACTTTTTATAGCTGATTTTTCCAAATCATTCTACTAAAATTTATTTAAAGATTAGTTCTCTAGGCTTTTCCCCTTTCGCTCGCCACTACTTAGGGAATCTCGGTTGATTTCTTTTCCTCAAGATACTTAGATGTTTCAGTTCTCTTGGTTTGCTTTTCTACTCTATAGATTCAAATAGAAATGATATATTTTTAATATATCGGGTTTCCCCATTCGGATATTACCGGATTAATCGCTTCTTATCAGCTACCCGATACTTTTCGCAGATTAGTACGTCCTTCATCGCCTCTGACTGCCAAGGCATCCACCATATACGCTTATTTACTTAATCCTGCAACACCACAGATGTCTCAAGAATTAGTTAAAATTTTTAAATTTAGCTTGTTCCGATTTTTTAAAGAGCAATTTTTAATCAAAATATTTTTTAATTTAAATAACAATAACACATTATTTTCAAACAGTACAGAATTAATTTTCATTTTATGAAAAAAATTTTGTCCCCTAGGGGATTTGAACCCCTGTTGCCGCCGTGAAAGGGCGGTGTCCTAGTCCTCTAGACGAAGGGGACATATAATTTTAAAATATTTTAATACTAAAAATTCATTTTTTCATATTCTGATTTATTAGTCAAGTTGTTATTTATTTATATATTAAATAAATAAATTATTAAATAAATAAATTATTAAAAATTATAATTTTTTTGTAAAATTTTTTTAAAAACATAATTAATTAAATCATCAATGTGTATTAAACAATTAAACCACAATAAAAATGAATAAGCAGCTTGACTAATTAACATTCCTAAACCATCACTACAATTTAATGCCCCTCTTTTTTTACACCAAACTAAAAAAGAAGTATCACAATTAAGATTGTAACATATATCATAAAAAACTGTATTTATAGAAAATAAATTATAAGGAAAATATTCAAAAATTGGGTCAAATATACAAGAAGTAGTATTAATAATACAATCAAACAACAATTTTTTATCATCAAAATTATTTAAAATACATAAATTTCCTAACATATTTAAATTTTTATATATTTCTTTTGTCTTTTTGATTGTACGATTATATACAAATACATTATGACCATCTTGTAATAAAACTGGAATAATGCCTTTTGCTGCTCCTCCAGCTCCTAAAATCAATATTTTTGATATTTTTTTTTTCTCTAAATAATTTAAACGTTTTAAATCATATAAAATTCCTACACCATCAGTATTATCACCAATAATAATATTATTTTTATTTTTTTTAAATGTATTAACAGAACCAGCAATAAACGCTCTATCAGTTAAATGATCTGATAAAAAATAAGCTTTATTTTTAAAAGGTGCAGTAATATTCGCTCCTTTTGCATATTTATTTTGAAAAAAAATAGATATACATTTTTCAAAAGAATCAATTTCAATAAGTTTAGCATTGTAATCATAATGTATTCCACTATATTCAGAAAAAAAATTATGAATCAATGGAGATAAACTATGATTAATAGGATTACCAAAAACAGAATACAATACATTTTTATTTATAATCATAATATACAATTTCTCTAGTAAAAAATTTGTAATAAAATGGTTTTTATCTATATCTAACATATATAGAAAAATATGTTTTTAAAAAATTTCAAATTATATTGCCATGATTAAATAATGTTATTTGATTAATATAATATTTATTATTATCAAAATATAAAATATATTTTTATATAAACTTAATTTTATAAGTCAATATATACATAATCTTAAACTAAAATACTCATTTATATTACTTATCAGTCATAAAAAAATTAATACTTTTTTATCAAAAAAATTTAACATAATACCACTAAATCAATTTTTTTATTTTAATCACATTTTTTTAAAAATATAGAAATATATATTACTTAAAAAAAATACTAAAGACATATAAAAAAATTATTTTTTCTTTTATTGTTTACAATAAATAAAAATTTAATATTAATAATTCATGATTAAAATAAAAAATTTTAAAATAAAAGTATCTGCTGTTCAAAAATTATGTAAATAATGTAATAATATATATAAAAGTTCATTGTTAAATTTGTTGAAAAATTAATATAATTTTGTATATTTAATTATTAAAAATCATAAATATCAAAATAATTATTTTTGATATAACAAAATATATAAAAAATTAATTTTTTCACTTTTTTAAAAATATTTAATATGAAAATTATTAAATCTTCTTCATAATATATTGATATTTTATTAAAAACGTTTATAGTGTAATATTTTTATATATTAATTTAGTTTTTATATCTATCAATATAGATATGAAACAAGAAAAATAATTTTTTTCAAATACTCTTATAAAATTTTTATTAAAGAAAAAAAATGACAGTATTAAAAATACTACAATATCCTAACAAAAAACTCAGAGAGAAAGCTCAATTAGTAACAGCACTTAATCAAAAAATTCAAACAATAATTAAAGATATGTTTGAAACGATGTATGAAAAAAATGGAATTGGACTTGCCGCAACTCAAGTAGGAATACCTCTTCAAATTATTATTATGATTGATATTGATCATGATGAAAAAAAAATAGTTTTAATTAATCCAATAATAATAAAAAAAAATGGAAACATAAAAACTAGAGAAGGATGTTTATCTATTCCTCAAGAACGTGCGTTTGTAAATAGATTTCAAAATATTATTGTAAAAGGGTTAAATGAAAAAGGAGAAAAAAAAATTATAACAGCAAAAGGAACGCTCTCAGTATGTATACAACATGAGATAGATCATTTAAATGGTATTTTATTTATTGATAGATTATCTTTTCTAAAAAGACAAATTATCGAAAAAAAAATAAAAAAAAATAAAAAAAATGAAAATAATATTTAGAAATTATAAAAAAAAAATTTTTTTTGCAGGATCAGGAAAATTTGCAATGGTTCACTTAAAAAGTTTAATAAAACTTAAATATAATATTGTTGCTATTTTAACACAACCAAATAAACCCTCAGGAAGAGGACAAAAAATTCAATTGTCGGAAATACAACAAATCGCCAAAGAAAACAATATTATTATATTTACTGCTCAAAACATTTATGATATTGAACAAGAAAAAAAAATATTTCAAATATATGCAGATATACTGGTAGTAGTGTCTTATGGAGTAATTTTACCTAATTTTTTCTTAAAAAAATTTTCTTTAGGAGCTATCAATGTTCACGCGTCATTATTACCAAAATGGAGAGGACCAGCTCCTATACAATGGTCTATTTTATCTGGTGATAAAATAACAGGAGTCACAACAATATATATGGAAAAAACAGTAGATACAGGTCCTATTATTCATTCAATTTCTTGTCCAATTTTTAAAAAAGATAATTATATAGATATATTTAATAAATTATCATTAATAGGTATAGAATGTCTGAATATAACTTTGCAAAAAATTATAAATAATACAGTAACATTAATTCCTCAAAATGAAAAAAAAGCTACTTATTCTAAAAAAATTTTTAAAAAAAATAGTTTAATTAATTGGAATAATACAGCAAATTATATTGAAAAAATGACAAGAGCATTTAATCCTTGGCCAATACCATATTTTTTATATAAAAAAAAAAATATCAAGGTATGGAAAGTAAATATTATAAAAAAAAAATTAAAAAATACAAATAATGGTATAATTTACAAAATAAATCAAAATGGTTTACAAATTACTACATTGGAAAATATTCTACAAATAAAAAAATTACAAATACCAGGAAAAAAAATAGTAACATTTTTAGATTTTTTAAATGCTAATAAAAATTTTTTTGTAGAAGGAGATCACACTAATTAAAGTATATAATTTTAAAAATAGTAATTTTTTTTCAAAATAAAACTGTAAAAATAATGAATAATATAAAAAAATTATTTATTATTTTTACAGTTTTTTTTGAAAAAAATAAATTTTAAAATTTTTTTTTAAAAAATTTTATGAACTCCATAACTACAAATTTATTTTCAAAATCTATTTTTTTAAAATACCTGTACCATTTTCTTTTTTTCTATCTACTAATTGAATATATGCTAAAATAGCGTTATCACCTTTTCGAAAACCACATTTTAAAATTCTTGTATATCCACCTAATCTATGCAAAAAATAAGGACCAATATCTTTAAAAAGTTTATATACCATATTCTTATTTCTAATTCGAGAAAAAACAATACGACGATTAGCAACAGAATTACATTTAGATCGTGTAATTATTGGTTCAATAAATCTACGCAATTCTTTTGCTTTAGCTAACGTTGTTTTAATCATTTCATATTGAATTAAAGAACACATCATATTTCGCAACATCAATCGTACATGACTACTATTTCTATTAAATTTACGCCCTATTTTCCTATGACGCATATTAAAATTCTCCTAAAAATATATTACCCATATTATTATTTTACTCGATCTTGAAGATTTAATGGGGGCCAATTTTCAATTCTCATACCTAACGATAAATTCCTTGAAGACAACACATCTTTAATTTCAGTTAAAGATTTTTTACCTAAATTTGGTGTACGTAATAATTCTACTTCTGTTCTTTGTACTAAATCTCCAATATATTGAATCGATTCAGCTTTTAAACAATTAGCTGAACGTACAGTAAGTTCTAAATCATCAACTGGACGCAATAAAATAGGTTCAAATTCTGGTTTTTCTTCTTTTACTTCTGGAATAGGAACATTTCTTAAATCAACAAAAGCAGTTAATTGTTCAGACAAAATAGTTGCAGCAATTCTAATAGCTTTTTCTGGATCAATAGTTCCATTAGTTTCCATTTCTAAAATTAGTTTATCTAAATCAGTACGTTGTGCTACTCTAGCCGATTCAACAAGATAAGAAATTCTATTAATTGGACTATAACTAGCATCTAACAATAATCTTCCAATTGGTCTATCTGAAAGATCTAATTTATTCATTCTAGATACAGCAGAAACATAACCTCTACCTTTTTCCACTTTAATACGCATATTTATTGTAACTTCAGAAGAAGTTAAATGACAAATAATATGATTTAAATTCATAATTTCAACATCTGCATTATATTCAAAATCTGCAGCAGTAACTGTTGTAATACCAGATTTACATAATGTTAATATTGATTCGTTTTTTTTATGCATTTTTATAGACAAATTTTTTAAATTTAATAATATTTCAATAATATCTTCTCTAACACCTTCTTTAGAACTATATTCATGTAATACACCATCAATTTCTACTTCCGTAATAGCAGAACCAGGAATAGAAGACAACAAAATACGTCTTAATGCATTACCAAGAGTATAACCAAAACCTCTTTCTAAAGGTTCTAAAGTTACTTTAGCATGAAAAGGAGTAATTTGAATAATATCCACTAACCTAGGTTTTAAAAAACTTAAAGCAATTTCTGTCATTTCTTTATCTCTAAAAATATGTTTTATTTCGAATATAATTCGATAATTAAATGTTCATTAATTTCTGAAGAAAAATCAGAACGCTCCGGATTTCTTATTACTACCCCTTCCATTTTTATTTTATTAATTTTCATCCATTCAACTTTTTCTCTTTGTTCTGATAATTCTAAAGATGCTTTAATACGATGTTGTCTTTTTGAATTAATATGAATCGAAATACAATCTGTAACATTCACATTATAAGATGCTATATTCACTATTTTTTCATTGACCATAATAGATTTATGACTAATTAATTGTCTCGATTCTAAACGTGTACTACCAAATCCCATCCTATATACAACATTATCTAAACGATATTCTAAAAGACGTAATAAATTTTCTCCTGTATTTCCTTTAATTCGAGCAGCTTTTTTATAATAATTATGAAATTGTTTTTCTAAAATACCATATAATCGACGAACTTTTTGTTTTTCACGTAATTGTAAACCATAATCTGATAAACGTGTTTTACGAGCACCATGAAATCCTGGTAATTTATCTATTTTACATTTAGTATCAATAGATCTAAAACCAGACTTCAAAAATAAATCTGTTCCTTCTCGTCGACACAACTTTAATTTAGGTCCTAAATACTTTGCCATTTTAATATCTCTAATAAACAATTAAATAAAAAAATAATTTGTATTAAACTCTTCTTTTTTTAGGAGGTCTACAACCATTATGAGGAATAGGAGTAACATCTGTAATGTTTGTAATACGAAAACCTGCAGCATTTAATGCTCGAATAGTAGATTCACGTCCAGGTCCAGGACCTTTTACCATCACTTCTAAAGTTTTGATTCCATATTCTTTGACATTTTCAGCGCATCGTTCAGCAGCTACTTGAGCAGCAAAAGGAGTTGATTTTCTAGATCCTCGAAATCCTGAACCTCCAGAAGTAGCCCAACCTAATGTATTTCCTTGACGATCTGTAATTGTAACAATAGTATTGTTAAACGAAGCATGTATATGTGCTATTCCATCTAATACTTGTTTTTTTACATTTTTCTTTGTACGTATAGTAGTAGTTTTTGGCATAAAAATTTTTTATCCTATTAGTATTCTTTAACTAAAACGAATTATTTTTTTAAAACCTTTCTAGGGCCTTTTCTTGTTCTTGCATTTGTTTTAGTTCTTTGTCCTCTAACTGGAAGACTTTTACGATGTCTTACACCCCTGTAACATCCTAAATCCATCAATCTTTTAATACTTAAAGTTTTTTGTCTTCTTAAATCTCCTTCAACAACCATTTTTGTAATACATTCCCTTAAAGAATCAATTTGAATATCTGTTAATTGATTAATTTTAATACTTTCAGATATTCCTGATGATAAACAAATTTGTTTTGCTCTTGTTTTTCCAATTCCATATATATATCTTAAAGCAATACTCGTATGTTTATTATCAGGAATATTAATTCCTGCAATACGTGCCATAATTTTATCCCTATAAATAAAATACATAAAACTGTAATAAATTTAAATATAAACGTTAACCTTGTCTTTGTTTATGTTTTGGTTCATGAGTACAAATTACTCTTACGACATTTCTACGTTTCACAATAATACAATTTCTACATAATTTTCTAATAGAAGTTTTTACTTTCATTTTTTTATACCATATTGTTTATATATTTTTACCAAAATATAAATTAGATTTTTTCATGATTGAAGCATATTGTGTAGACATAATTAAAGTTTGTACCTGAGAAATAAACTCGATAATAACCACTACAACAATTAATAATGAAGTACCACCAAAATAAAAAGGAACTTTTAATATTATTCTTAACATTTCTGGTAGTAAACAAATAAAAGTAATATACATTGAACCAATGCAAGTCAATTTTGACGTAATCATATTAATTTTTTCTGCTGTTTTTACTCCAGGACGAATACCAGGGATAAATGCTCCAGATTTTTTTAAATTATTTGCTGTTTCCATCGGATTGAATAATAAATCTGTATAAAAAAAACAAAAAAAAACTATTGAAAAAACATATACAAATGTATATAAAGCATTACCAGGAAAAAAAAACTGAGAAACAATTACCAAATATTTCCAATTTTTTATTCCATTAAAAAAAGAAATAAAAGTAGAAGGAAATAACATAATACTAGATGTAAATATTGCAGGCATAACTCCAGAAATATTAATTTTCATCGGTAAATAAGTTTCTTGAGCAGCATACAATTTTCGACCTTGATGTCTTCTAGGATATTGTACAAGAATTTTTCGTTGACTTTTTTCTATAAATACAACCAAATAAATTATTGAAACAATTGATATACAAATGAGAAATAAAAAAAAATTATCTAATACACCTATTTTAATTGTATTAATAGTATTCATAACAGCATTAGGTAAACCTGATACAATACCTGAAAAAATAATTAAAGATGTTCCATTTCCTATTCCCTTTTCAGTAATCATTTCACCTAACCACATTAAAAACATTGTACCAGCAGTTAAACTTAAAATAGAAGTGAAATAAAAATTAAAATCTACTTTAATAATTAATCCCTGTATCCCTGGAATATTGGGTAAACCAAAAGATAGACCAATAGATTGTAATAATGATAATAATAATGTTATATAACGAATATATTGATTAATTTTATTATTTCCAATTGATCCCATTTTTTTTAAATCAGAAAAATAAGGATAAATAAAAGTCAATAATTGTACGATTATAGAAGCTGAAATATATGGCATAATTCCTAATGCAAAAATAGAAGCACGACTTAAAGCACCTCCAGAAAATACATTAAAAATTTCAATAATTGTTCCGGTTTTACTTTTTAATAATTGAGATAAAATTGCAGTGTTTATTCCTGGTATTGGAATAAATGATCCAATTCTAAAAATTATTAATGCCCCAATTACAAAAAAAATTCTATTAATAAGTTCACTAAATTTACTTTTATTATTTTTTATATTTATTTTTTTTTTCATTTGTTTTATTTTTTTATATGACTTATTTTTTTAACAATACCACCTGCTTGTTGAATATTAATTAATGCTCCTTTAGTTACTAATAATCCTTCTATAATTAAAGGAACATTAATTCTTCCACAACGAATAATTTTTACTGATTCTATGTTTTTATTAATTAAATTATGTTCTTTTAAAGTATTAATAGTAATCTTTATACCAGAAAATTTTTTTAAATCAGATAAACGCACTTCTGTTATATATTTCTTTTTTAAAGAAATAAAACCAAACTTTGGTAAACGACGGTATAATGGTGTTTGCCCCCCTTCAAAACCTCTACGAATATTGCATCCAGTTCTAGATTTTTGTCCTTTATGTCCTCTTCCTGCTGTTTTACCAAAACCACTTCCTATGCCTCTTCCAACTCTTTTAGATTTTTTTTTAGATCTTTTATGTGGAGAAATATTATTTAAGTACATAACAATTATGTTACCTCTTCTACCGTTAACATATAAGAAATTTTATTAATCATACCTAATATAGAAATATTTTTTTCTCTAATGACAGAATCACCTATATGGTGTAAACCTAATCCAGTTAAAGTTGCTCTATGTTTTTTAATACAACCAATTGCACTTTTTTTTTGTGTTATTTTAATAAATGATATCATAATTTTACTCCAATATTTCCGACACTTTTTTATTTCTTTTTGCAGCAATCATAAATGGAGATTTCATTTTTTCTAATCCATTGATAGTTGCTCTCACCACATTAATGGGATTAGTAGAACCATATGTTTTTGCTAAAACATTATGAATGCCAGCTACTTCTAATACTGCTCGCATAGCTCCCCCTGCAATAATTCCAGTACCTTCAGAAGCTGGTTTCATAAAAATATTGGAACTAGTATACGAACTTGTAACAGTATGTTGTAAAGTATTATTTTTTAATGGAATATTAATCATATTCCTTCTAGCTTTTTCCATAGCTTTTTGAATTGCAGATGGCACTTCTCTTGCTTTTCCATACCCATATCCAATTTTTCCTTTACCATTTCCAACTACTGTTAAAGCAGTAAAAGAAAAAATTCTACCCCCTTTTACTGTTTTAGATACACGGTTTACTGCAATTAATTTTTCTTTTAAATCATTATTATTATTAACTGAAGTTTTATCAAACTTTGCCATTATTATATTTAACACCTTTTATTTAAAATTAATTTAAAATATTAGTCCAGTTTTACGTGCAGCTTCTGCTAATTTTTTTACTCTTCCATGATATTTAAAACCAGATCTATCAAATGCAATTTTTTTTATACCTTTTTTTATTGCCCGTTCTGCAATTAAATTACCAATCATTTTTGCTGCTATTGTATTACCAGTATATTTTAAATTATTCTTAATAATTTTTTCTAAAGTTGATGCAGAAGTTAAAACTATATCTGAATTAGGAGCAATAATTTGAGCATAAATATGTTTAGAAGTACGATGTACCACTAACCTTACAATGTTTAAAGCTCTAATTTTAGATCTTAATTTAAGAGACCTACGTTTACGCATAATAATTTTTTTGTTTTTAATACGTTTCATATTACTTCTTTTTTGCCTCTTTAATTCGAATAATTTCGTTTTCGTAACGAATTCCTTTACCTTTATAAGGTTCTGGTATTCTATATTTTCTCAAATTAGCAGCTACTTGACCAATTAAGCGTTTATCAATGCTTTTTAATACAATCTCATTTTGAGATGGAACTACAACAGATATTCCATTTGGAACAATATATTTAATTATATGTGAATAACCTAAAGATAAATGTAATACATTTTTTACAAGAGTAACTCTATAACCTACTCCTGATAATAACAATTTTTTTTGATATCCTTGAGTTACTCCTATAATCATAGAAAATAATAATGAACGTGTTGTTCCAGCTTGTGCCCATGCATTTGCTGTTTCTTGATGAACTGAAAAAATTAATTTATGATAATTAGTCAGAATTACTTTTACTAAATTATGTATATTATATTTTAATCTTCCCTTTGTTCCAGTAATTGTAATAAATTGTTTTTTTACAACAACATCAGTATTTACTGGTACTGTAATAGGAAGTTTAGCAATACGTGACATTTTTTTCTCCAAATATTATGAAACATAACAAAGTATTTCACCACCTATTCCTATTTTTCTTGCTTTTTGATCTGTCATTACTCCTTTAGAAGTTGATATAATAGAAATTCCTAATCCTTCTAAAATTTTAGGAATATTATTTTTTTTTCTATATATTCGAAGACCAGGAGTACTAACTCTTTGAATAAATTCTACTACCGGTTTACCATGAAAATATTTTAAATATATTTCTAATATTTTAATTTTTTTTATTTTTACTTCAAAAGTATCAATATACCCTTCTTCTTTTAAAACATGAGATATAGATAATTTTAAATTAGATGAAGGCATAGAAACAGAAACTTTACTTGCTTTTTGAGCATTTCTAATTCTTGTTAACATATCAGCTATAGGATCTTGCATACTCATTTATTTTACATCCTTTTAAAAAATATAAATAAACAAAATTTTTACCAACTTGCTTTTTTTAAACCAGGTACTTCTCCTCTCATAGCAGCTTCTCTTAATTTTATTCTACTTAATCCAAACTTTCTTAAAAAAGCATGCGGTCGTCCTGTTTGTTTACATCTATTTCGTTGTCTTATTGGACAAGCGTCACGTGGAAAACGTTGTAATTGTAACATAGCATTCCAACGTTTTATATCAGAAATTTTTGTATCTTTAATAATTGATTTTAATAATAATCGCTTTTTAAAAAATTTTCTTGCTAATTTTACTCGTTTTACTTCTCTTGCAATCATGGATTGTTTAGCCATAAAATAATCCTAAAGTTTTTTTTTAAAAGGAAAATTAAACATTTTTAATAAAATATAAGCTTCTTCATCTGATTGTGCTGTCGTTGTAATTGTTATATTCATACCTCGAATAATATCAATCTTATCATAATTTATTTCTGGAAAAATTATTTGCTCTTTAATTCCTAAATTATAATTTCCTCTTCCATCAAAAGATTTTCTAGAAAAACCTCTAAAATCACGAACTCTGGGTATTGCTATGGAAATAAGTTTTTCAAAAAAATCCCATTTTCTACTTCCTCTTAAAGTAACTTTACAACCCAAAGGATACCCTTTTCTAATTTTAAAAGCAGCAATAGATTTTCTTGATTTAGTAATAATAGGTTTTTGACCAGAAATTAATTTTAAATCCATTAATGCATGATCTAACACTTTTTTTACAACTGAAGCATTTCCGACTCCTATATTTAAAGTAATTTTACTAATTTTCGGAACTTGCATTATTGAAGTATATTTAAAAATTTTTTTTAACTGCAATACAATATTTTTTTTATAATATTCATACATATTTTCCATATTTATTTTAATTCCCAATTATTGTACAATTTCTTTATTGGATTTAAAAAATCGAACTTTTTTTCCATTCACAAAACGAAATCCAATTCGATCAAATTTATTAATTTTTTCATTAAATAAACCTACATTAGATACATGTATTGGAGATTCCATTCTTATAATACTTCCAATTTGATTTTTTTCAGGAATAGATTTTTTATGTTTATTAACCATATTAATCCCTTCTACAAGAATCTTAGAATTATTTATAATACGTAATACAATGCCAATTTTTCCTTTATCTTTTCCTGATAATATCATTACTTTATCATTTTTTCGTATTTTAGATGCCATATATCATCATCCTTTTTATAATACTTCTGGAGCTAATGAAATTATTTTCATAAATTTATCATTTCTTAATTCTCTAGTAATTGGTCCAAAAATACGAGTACCCACTGGTTGTTCAGTTGTGTTATTTAATAACACACATGAATTACTATCAAATCGAATAATAGAACCATCATTTCTTCTAATTCCTTTTTTAGTTCGAACAACAACTGCTTTTAAAACTTCTCCTTTTTTTACTTTACCCCTTGGAATAGCTTCTTTTATTGCAATCTTAATAACATCTCCAATATTTGCATAACGACGACGAGATCCTCCTAAAACTTTAATACACATAGCAATTTTAGCACCAGAATTATCCGCAACATTTAAAAGCGTTTGTTCTTGTATCAAAATACACCTACCTTGTTTAAATAATGTCATTTTAATAATATTATTTATATAAATAAAAATTAATATGATTCAGTAATTTGAATTTTTTTAACTATTCTTACTAAAGTCCAAGATTTTGTTTTAGAAATAGGACGACATTCCTTAATTTCTACAACATCCCCAATAGAACACTCATTTTTTTCATCATGTACATGTAATTTCGTAGTTTTTTTAATAAACTTTTTATATAATCGATGTTTTATAATTTTTTCAACATGAACAACTAATGATTTCTGCATTTTATTGCTAAAAACAATTCCTTGTAATGTTCTTACATTATTCATTATGATTATTTTTCCTTGTTTTTGTAATCATAGTGTGTATAAAAGCAATCTTTTTTCTCACTTTTTTTATTAAATGAGTTTGTTTTAATTTTCCAGAAGATAATTGCATTTTTAAATTAAATTGTTCTCTTAAATAATCAGATAAATTTTTTTTTAATTCTGCAATATTTATATTTTCCTTAATCAAATTCATATTTAATAAATCTCTTTATATACAAAAACAGTTTTAATAGGTAGTTTAGATGCAGCTAATTTAAAAGCTTCTCTTGATAATTCTTCAGAAATACCTTTAATTTCATAAATTATTTTTCCAGGTTGTATTAAGGCTACCCAATATTCCACACTTCCCTTTCCTTTTCCCATACGAACTTCTAATGGTTTTTGAGTAATTGGTTTATCTGGAAAAATTCTAATCCAAATTTTTCCTTGTCTTTTAATATAACGAGTAATAGTTCTACGAGCAGATTCAATTTGACGAGCGGTTAAACGACCTCTTGTCATTGCTTTCATTCCAAATGTTCCAAAAACAACATTACTATTCATTACAACACCACGATTTCTACCTTTATGCATTTTTTTAAATTTCGTTTTTTTTGGCTGTAACATTCTTTTACTTCCTGTTTTTCATAACAGATTTACGATATATTTTTTTCTTCTTAAATACAACATCAGTATTACGATGATATATTTCTTCCATTCCACCCAAAATTTCACCTTTAAAAATCCATACTTTAACACCTATAACACCATAAGTAGTATGAGCTTGTGAAGTATTATACTCTATATCTGCACGTAAAGTATGTAATGGAACTCTTCCTTCTTTATACCATTCTCTTCGAGCAATTTCAGCCCCACCTAATCTTCCACTTACTTCAACCTTAATTCCTTTAGCACCTTGTCGCATTGCATTTTGTACAGCTCTTTTCATTGCTCGACGAAACATAATTCTTCTTTCTAATTGAGCTGCTATTGCATCTGCAACTAATTGTGCATCTAACTCTGGTTTTTTCACTTCAAAAATATTAATTTGAGTAGGTAACGCAGTTATTTTACTAATTGAATGTCTTAATTTTTCAACATCTTCACCTTTTTTACCAATTACAATTCCTGGTCTCGATGTATATACAGTAACTTTAATATTTTTTGCCGCTCTTTCAATTAAAATTTTAGAAATTGAAGCTTTCACCAATTTTTTTTTTAAAAATTGTCTTATCTGATAATCACTATACAAATTTTGAGAAAAATTTTTTGAATTAGAAAACCAAACCGAATTCCATGTTTGTACTATACCTAAACGCATACCATGAGGATGTACTTTTTGACCCATTATTTATACCTTTATTTTATTTATTTTTTATGATTAATACTAGATAATATAATTGTAATATGGCTAGTACGTTTTAAAATACGATCAGCTCTTCCTTTAGCTCTAGGCATCATTCTTTTCATACTTGGTCCTTCATCAATAAAAATTTTTAATATAAACAAATCATCTACATCTAATCCATAATTATGGTCTGCATTGGCAATCGCAGTATTTAAAACTTTTTCTACTAATTTTGCCGCTTTTTTTTGTGTAAAATTCAATATATTTAAAGCATTAGATACACGTTTTCCTCTAATCAAATTCGAAACTAAACGCACTTTTTGCGCTGATGATCTAACTTGTTTACATTTTGCCACAATATCCATATTAAAGTACCTTTAAGTAAAAAATATGTATTAAATATTTCTTTTAATTTAACGTTTTTTTACCTTTTTATCAGCTGTATGTCCTCTATATGTTCTCGTAATAGAAAATTCTCCTAATTTATGTCCTACCATTTCTTCTGTAATAAAAACAGGAATATGTTGACGACCATTATGAACAGAAAATGTCATACCAATCATATTGGGAAAAATAGTAGATCTTCTAGACCATGTACGAATAGGTTTTTTATCTTTGTTATGCATTACTTTTTCAATTTTTTTTAATAATTGATGATCAATAAATGGTCCTTTTTTAAGCGAACGAGGCATTTAATACTCCTTATACAATTTATCGTGTACGTCTACGAATAATAAACTTATTTGTTCTTTTATTTTTTCTAGTTTTTTTTCCTTTTGTTTGAATACCCCATGGAGTTACTGGATGTTTACCAAAATTTCTACCTTCTCCACCACCATGAGGATGATCAACAGGATTCATTGCAGTACCACGTACTGTTGGTCGAATACCTCTCCATCTAGAAGCCCCTGCTTTTCCATATACTTGTAACATATGTTCTGAATTACCTACTTCTCCTATAGTTGCTCGACAAGAGGATAAAATACGTCGCATTTCTCCTGAACGTAATCTTACAGAAACATAATGAGATTCACGAGCAATTAATTGAGCATAACTACCGGCTGAACGTACCATTTGCCCACCTTTACCAGGTCTTATTTCTATATTATGAATAATAGAACCAATAGGAATTTTAAACATAGGAAGAGTATTTCCTAATTTAATTTCAGCATTTTCTCCTGAAATAATTTTATCTCCTACTTTAATATTTTTAGGGGCTAAAATATAACTTCTAAATCCATCTTGATATAAAATTAAAGCAATATTTGCAGAACGATTCGGATCATATTCTAACCTTTCAATATGTGCATAAATATTATCTTTATTTCTTTTAAAATCAATACTACGATATAATTGCTTGTGACCTTTACCAATATGTCGTGTAGTAATTCTTCCTCTATTATTTCTTCCTCCACTACGATTTTTTTTATTTAATAATGCTTTAAATGGTTTACCAGTATATAAATCTTTATTCACTATTTTAACTAAATGTCTACGACCAGGAGAAGTTGGTTTACACTTAATAATTGACATATTTATTATCCTTTTTACTACTGCTTACCACTTATAAGATCTAATTTTTGTCCTTTTTGTAACGTAACAAATGCTTTTTTCCATTTTTTTAATGCACTAAGTTTACCTTTATGTTTTTTTCGTTTTCCTTTTACAACTAAAGTATTAACACTTTTGACTTTTACAAATAAAATTTTTTGCACAGCTTCTTTAATTTCTATTTTATTCGCATCCTTTAACACTTTTAATATAATAGTATTTGTTTTTTCTAAAAAAATAGAAGATTTTTCTGACACTTTTGGTGCATATAAAATTTTTAATAACCTAGATTTAAGAATCATGATAAATTCTCCTCTATTTTTTTTATGGCTTTTACTGTAATAATTACTTTTTTAAATGAAATTAAACTAATTGGATCTATTTTAAAATATTCTTTTACATCAAATTTATGTAAATTTCTTACTGCTAAACTTAAATTTTTATCACATTTATCAACAATAATTAAACCTTCTTTTAAGTACATTGAATGTAATTTTTTAATTAATAATTGAGTTTTAGGTAATTCAAGAGAAAAACTGCTTAATAAATGTAATCTTTTTTGTCTAATTAATTCAGAAAAAATACTTCTCATCGATTCTTTATACATTTTTTTATTTACTTTATGTATATAACTTTTTGGTTTTACTGCAAAAGTAACTCCACCTGAACGCCAAATTGGACTTCTGATAGAACCAACTCTTGCTCTTCCTGTTCCTTTTTGTCTCCAAGGTTTTTTTCCAGAACCAGAAACTTCTGCCCTACTTTTATTAGCACGACTACCACTACGCTTACCAGAAGCATATGCTACAATTACTTGATGAATTAATGATTCATTAAAATTACGACCAAAAACGGAGGTGTTTACTTTTAAGATATCTTTTGTATCTTTTGAAATTAATTCTATAATACTCATACCTCTCCTATTAAACCTTAATAGCTGGTTTTATAATAAGTTTACCGTTAATAAATCCTGGTATTCCTCCTTTAACTAATAAAATTTTATCATCAACATCTATACGAATTACTTTTATATTTTGTATCGTAACTCGATGTGCTCCTAAATGACCAGCCATTTTTTTACCTTTAAATACTCTTCCAGGTGTCTGATTTTGTCCAATAGAACCAGGAGCACGATGAGAAAGAGAATTTCCATGAGAAGCATCTTGAGTTCTAAAATTCCATCTTTTAACAGTACCAGAAAAACCTTTACCTTTAGAAAATCCTGTTATATCAACTTTGTTAATTGTTTCAAAAAAATTAATTTTGATCAAATCTCCTAAATTATAATTTGAAATTTTTCCTATACAAAATTCCCACAAACCAATACCTGGAGTTACCCCTGATTTTTTAAAATGTCCTAATTCTGGCTTAGTAATTTTATTAAATTTTTTGATACCAGTAGTAACTTGAATATAAAAATCTCGACTCATTTTATCTATTTTAATTTGTGTAACATAATGATCATCAATTTTAATCACGCTAACAGGAGTAGATATTCCATCTGTATTAAATATACGTGTCATTCCAATTTTTTTTCCAACTAAACCCATCATAATTTTACCTTCATAAATTACTATTCCAATAAAAAATATCATCCTAAACTAATTTGTACGTCAACACCAGCAGCTAAATCTAGTCTCATTAATGCATCAACTGTTTTTTCTGTTGGTTCAACAATATCAATTAATCTTTTATGAGTACGAATTTCATATTGATCTCGCGCATCTTTATTTACATGAGGAGAAATCAAAATTGTAAAACGTTCTTTACGAGTAGGAAGAGGTATTGGACCTCGTACTTGAGCTCCAGTTCTCTTAGCAGTTTCCACTATCTCAATAGTAGACTGATCAATTAATCTATGATCAAACGCTTTAAGACGTATACGAATTCTTTGGTTCGGCATAAGCCAAAACTCCAATTTTTTATTTAAATAATAATGAAAAATAATATAATTAAGTAATTAATATATGAAATAATTTTGTTATTTTTATATTCCAAAAAAATATTTATTATAGATTAATGTGATTATATGATAACTTTCATTATTATTTTATAATTAAACGATTATTGTCAATATAACAATTTTATATCAAGAAAAGAGCTTAAATCTTTCCCCTTTCCTTGATTTTTTTAAAAAAATAACTATTTTTATTATAGTTTTTATTAAAAAAAAATACAAATTAATTCTTTTAATCCATAATCTTAGCAACTACACCAGCGCCTACAGTTCTACCTCCTTCTCGAATTGCAAACCGTAATCCTTCTTCCATTGCAATAGGATTTATTAAAGTAACTAACATTTCAATATTATCTCCAGGCATCACCATTTCAACATTTTCTGGAAATTCAATAGAACCAGTAACATCAGTTGTACGAAAATAAAATTGAGGCCTATAACCTTTAAAAAAAGGTGTATGTCTACCACCTTCCTCTTTAGATAAAACATATACTTTAGATTGAAATTTAGTATGAGGATGTATACTTCCCGGTTTCGATAAAACTTGTCCTCTTTCTATTTCATCTCTTTTAGTACCTCTTAATAAAACTCCAACATTTTCCCCAGCTCGACCTTCATCTAACAATTTTCTAAACATTTCAACACCAGTACATGTAGTTTTTACTGTAGGTTTAATTCCTACAATTTCAACTTCTTCTCCAACTTTAATAATTCCACGTTCTACACGACCAGTAACTACAGTCCCTCTACCTGAAATAGAAAAAACATCTTCTATAGGTAGAAGAAAAGGTTTATTTATTGCTCTTTTTGGTTCTGGAATATATGAATCTAACAAATTAGATAAATCAATAATTTTTTCTTCCCAAACTGAATCTCCTTCCAATGCTTTTAACGCTGAACCTCTAATGATTGGAGTTTCTTCACCAGGAAAATCATATTGAGTTAATAAATCCCGCACTTCCATCTCTACTAATTCAAGCAATTCTTCGTCATCTACCATATCACATTTATTTAAAAAAACTATAATATAAGGAACACCCACTTGACGTCCTAACAATATATGTTCGCGAGTTTGAGGCATTGGTCCATCAGTCGCTGCTACTACTAGTATAGCTCCATCCATTTGTGCTGCACCAGTAATCATATTTTTTATATAATCTGCATGACCAGGACAATCAACATGAGCATAATGTCTATTTTTTGTATCATATTCTACATGTGAAGTATTTATAGTAATACCCCTTGCTTTTTCTTCTGGGGCATTATCAATTTGTTCAAAAGCACGAGCAGAACCACCATATTTCTTTGCAAGAACAGTTGTAATCGCTGCTGTTAAAGTAGTTTTTCCATGATCTACATGTCCAATTGTTCCAACATTAATATGTGGTTTAGATCGTTCAAAAATTTTCTTAGACACAATTTATACTCCTTATTTATATTTTTATTTTTAAAAAATAGTAAATTTAAAAAAAAAATAATGTTTATATTTTTTTTTCTATCACTAAATCAGAAACATGTTTTGGAGCATCTTGATATTTTAAAAATTCCATTGAATAAGATGCTCTACCTTGAGTTTGAGAACGTAGATCTGTTGAATATCCAAACATCTCTGATAGAGGTACTTGAGCATTTATAGTTCGAACATGTAATATCTCATTCATTCCTTCAATAACTCCTCTTCTTCGATTTAAATCACCTATTACTTCTCCCATATATTCTTCTGGAGTCTCTACTTCTACTTTCATAATAGGTTCAAGTAAAATAGGTTTAGCTTTTTTAAAAGCTATTTTAAACGCAGAAGATGCAGCTAATTTAAATGCAATTTCAGAAGAATCTACATCATGATAAGAACCAAAATGCAAACGTACACCAATATTTACTACAGGATATCCAGCTAAGGGGCCAGATTTTAATTGTTCTTGAATACCTTTATCAATTGCAGAAATATATTCATTAGGAATTACTCCTCCTTTTATTTCATTTAAAAAAGTATATGTATTATCACTATTATCTTTTAATGGAAATAAATCAATAACCACATGACCATATTGTCCTCTTCCTCCAGATTGCTTAATATATTTTCCTTCAATATCATTAATTCTTTCTTTAATAGTTTCTCTATATGCAACTTGAGGTTGTCCAATATTAGCATCAATATTAAATTCTCGTTTCATACGATCTACAATAATTTCTAAATGTAATTCTCCCATACCAGAAATAATTGTTTGATTAGATTCTTCATCTACTCGTACTTTAAATGAAGGATCTTCTTTTGCTAATCGAGCTAAAGATAAACCCATTTTTTCTTGATCAGATTTTGTTTTTGGTTCTACTGCAATAGCAATAACTGGTTCTGGAAATTCCATCTTTTCTAAAATAATCGGATAATGTGGATCACATAAAGTATCACCAGTAGTTACATCTTTTAAACCAATAGCCGCCGCTATATCTCCTGAAACCACTTCTTTTACTTCTTCACGTTTATTAGCATGCATTTGCACAATTCTTCCTAAACGTTCTTTATGTCCTTTTACTGAATTCATTATAATATCACCAGAACGAACAATTCCGGAATATACGCGAAAAAAAGTTAAATTACCGACAAAAGAATCATTAGCAATTTTAAATGCTAAAGCTGAAAAAGGGGCTTTATCACATGCTTTTCTGATTTGATCAGGTGTATTTTCGATACTGTTTTTAATTCCACTAATAGGTGGTACATCATTTGGAGCTGGTAAATAATCAATAATAGCATCTAATAGTGTTTGAACTCCTTTATTTTTAAATGCTGTACCACATGTCATTAATAATACATCATTTTTTAACACTTTTTTTCTTAAAACATATTTAATTTCTTTTTCTGAAATAACTTCTTCTAGAAGATATTTTTCCATTAATTCATCATTTTCATCTGCAATACATTCTATAAGTTTATTTCTCCAAAGTTGAGCAAGATCTATTAAATTGTCAGGAATATCTTGATAACTAAAAGTTAAACCTTGTTCATCATTCCAATATATTGCCTTCATTTTTACAAGATCAACAACCCCTTGAAAATTTTCTTCGCAACCTATAGGTATTTGAATAGGTATACATTGTATTCCTAAACGATCATGTATTTGTTGTACAATCTTTAAAAAATCTGCCCCCATTCTATCCATTTTGTTAACAAATGCAATTCTAGGAATACGATATTTTTGTGCTTGTCTCCATACTGTTTCCGATTGCGGTTGTACACCTCCTACTGCACAATATACCATAACAACACCATCTAACACCCGCATAGAACGTTCCACTTCTATAGTAAAATCAACATGACCTGGAGTATCAATGATATTAATTCGATGTGGAGCAAATTGTTTTGCCATACCAGACCAAAAAGTAGTAGTAGCAGCAGATGTTATTGTAATACCTCTTTCTTGTTCCTGCTCCATCCAATCCATTGTAGCTGCACCATCATGGACTTCCCCAATTTTATGATTAACACCAGTATAAAATAAAATACGTTCTGTTGTAGTAGTTTTTCCAGCATCAATATGTGCACTAATTCCAATATTTCTATATTGTATAATAGGTGTTGTACGAACCATAATTTTCTCTATTTTTATATACTTTCAGTAAAGTAAAATTTTTTATTTGTTTTTGTCAATATTGCATACATCATATTTTAAATAAATTATTTTAAATAAATCATATTACCAACGATAATGCGCAAATGCTTTATTTGCTTCTGCCATTTTATGAACTTCTTCTTTTTTTTTTACTGCAGATCCTTTATTTTCTATAGCATCTTTTAATTCATTAAATAAACGTAAAGACATTGATTTATCATGTCTTTTTCTAGCTGCATCTATAATCCAACGCATAGCTAATGCATTTCTCCGAATAGCACGTACTTCTACAGGAACTTGATAAGTAGATCCTCCTACTCTTCTAGATTTAACTTCTACTATTGGACGTACATTTTCTAATGCAGCCTCCAACACATCTAATTCTTTTTTACCAATTTTTTTTGATAATAATTCTAATGCTGAATATACAATATGTTCAGCAAGAGACTTTTTACCATCAACCATTAAAATATTGATAAATTTTGCAAGTACTATTGACACAAATTTAGGATCAGGTAAAATTTTTCTTTCTCCAATCACATGACGTCTTGGCATAATTAATCTCCAAAAAAAATATGTATAATATTAATATATTAAAAAATTTATGTTTTAACTTTTTTCACTCCATATTTTGATCGAGATTTTTTTCTATTTTTTACTCCAGAACAATCTAAAGAACCTCTTACAACATGATATCTTACACCAGGTAAATCTTTAACTCTTCCTCCTCTTATTAAAATTACAGAGTGTTCTTGTAAATTATGACCTTCTCCACCAATATAAGCAGTGACTTCAAAACCATTAGTTAAACGTACTCGACACACTTTTCTCAATGCGGAATTAGGTTTTTTTGGAGTTGTTGTATATACTCTTGTACATACTCCTCTTTTTTGAGGAGATTTTCCTAAAGCGGGAACATTACTTTTTAAAATTTTACGTATTCTAGATTTTCGAACTAATTGATTTACCGTAGACATAATGACACCTTAAAAAATAAAAATAAGATTGATTATAACATTTTAAAATTTAATTAAAAATTAAAAACTTTTTTATCATTACCATTTCATTTGATGTTTATTTTTTACTGTTAAAGTAACAAATTGTGTATAATTAATAATATGAAAGATTTTAGAAACTTGATATTCTAATCCTCGAGCAATAATATCTTCTTGAAGAACAAATAAAGTCACTTTTTTTTTTTTAAAATGTCTCAAAAAAACATTATTTTTTAAAGCAATTAATACCCCATTTTGCAAAGCTAAAAAATCATCAAAATCATTTAAAAATTTTACAATATAATCTATATTAGTTTTAAAAGGAGAACTCATTAATATATGTAACATAACTTAAACATACCTTAAAATTTTAAAATAAAATTACATTTTTTTATTTTATTTGCAAGAATAGAAGGAGTACATAATTTAGGAGTAACTATAAAATTAGATAAAGAAAAATTTCCTCGTTCTTGTAAAGATTGTGAACAAATATAAAAATGTATATTTTTATACATTTTAAATATTTTAAATGAAGAAGTATGATTATAAATTCGAATAGTTTGAGGTTGTTGATTTTTTAATAATTGAAAAATTCCATCTCCAACAAAAAACAAATTAATAAATTTATCTAAAGAAGTTAAAATTAAAGATGTATATAAACCTTCACGAGAAAAATTATTTCCATAAGGAGCGCTTGAAAAAAGAATAGAAAAAGAAACATTATTACAGTATGTATTCATACATATCACTTTATAAAAAATTAAAATTGTATTAATCGATCACATTGTACAACATCAAGTAACCATTCAGTATAACCAATAAACTTAAAAGAAGAACTTAAATTTACAAATTTCACATGATCTATATTTTTTAACTCGTTGTGTGAAAAAATACCTCTCTCTAAACTAGCACTACTACATACATATAACGGAATATTATGAATATTTGATAAGTTTTCCCATTCTAAACTTGCATTAAATCGATCAGAAGGAAGAATCAACATTTTATTAGCATCAAAAACTCCATTATAAAAAAAAAAAACATTTTTTAAAATATGTCCTGCAGATAATAATGCTTGAGAAAATAAAAAAGCACTAATCGAATTTTCAGAATGATTAGAAAAATCACTGACTAAAATAACATAATTCATGTATACCTTCATTTAAAAACTGTTTGTTATGTACATTTAAATAATAAAAAACTATAATTCAATATATTGTAACATATTGACTATTTTATATATAAAAAATTATTTTTTACAAAAATCATTAAATTATACCATTACAATACTATTTATAATAATATTACATTATTAATATTTATTATTTGTATAAAAACACAAATTTTATGTACATAATTGATATATGTAACCAAAATATAATTTAATATAACAACATTATTAATGTATACAAATAAATATTTTGTAACAATTTTTTGAAAAATAATTTTTGTAATGACTTTTCAAAAAGATATAAACCAAAATTTATATCTTTATAACTAATATTTAAAGGAGGAGCTAAACGAATTACATTAGAACCAGCACTTAATAAAATTAAGCCTTCTTTTTCAGCATAATACATAATTTCTGTAATACTAAAATAACAATTTTTTTTTAATAAAATACCTAATAACAATCCTTTACCTCTTATTTCTTCACAAAAATTATACAATTTATTAATTTTATTAATTTTTTTAGAAAAAAATAAAAATTTTTTTTTAATTAAATTTAATAATTTTCGATTATTAATCATATCTAAAATAACAATTGCAATAGAACATGCTAATGGATTACCTCCATAAGTAGATCCATGTAATCCTGGATATAAAATTTTAGAAATTTTGTTTGTAGTTAATACTGCACTAATTGGAAAACCACCTCCTAAAGATTTTGCTGTAGTCAAAATATCTGGTATAACTTCATATTGCTCATAAGCAAATAAAGTTCCTGTACGCCCTATTCCAGTTTGTACTTCATCAAAAATTAATAAAACATCATATATATTACATAATTCACGTAACTTTTTAATAAAAGATTTATCCGCTGAAATAACTCCTCCTTCTCCTTGTATCAATTCAATAATTACAGCACATGTTTTAATATTAATCATTTTTTCAATATGTTGAATATTATTAAAAGAAATATGTTTAATATTTTTATTATATATATTGGAATTAAATACAGAAGAATATTTTGATTGTCCACCTACTGAAACAGTAAAAATAGTCCTTCCATGAAAAGAATTGTTAAAAGAAACAATATTATTTTTAGTATTATCATAATAATGAGAAGCATAATATAAAGCAATTTTTAACGCAGCTTCATTTGCTTCTGCTCCAGAATTTGAAAAAAAAACACAATCAGCAAAACTATGATCTACTAACTTCTTTGCTAACATTAAAGCAGGTTCATTAGTAAAAATATTACTTATATGCCATAATTTTTTACTTTGAATATGTAATATTTTATTTAATTTAGGATGAGCATGTCCAAAAGGTAATACAGCAATACCTCCTGAAAAATCAATATATTTTTTTCCCTGTTGATCCCAAAGATAACAACCTTTACCTTTAACTGGAATAAAAGACCTAGGTTGATAAAATGGAATCATTACTTTATTGAAAGTGTTAATATTACATAAAATAGATTGCAAAGACATATAAAACTCCATATCACATTTTATATTAAGATTTTATAAATATTTAAATATACATAAATTTAATAAATTAAATGTATATTTAAATATAAACATAAACAATTTAAAATTTAATGAAATTTATTATAGATATAAATATTGTTTTAAAAAAATGAGGCATAAACTTCCATGAAAAAAAAAAATAAACGAAATCTTACATTAATTAGCTTAATCTCATATTTTTTAACTGGATCACTAATAACAATAACAGGAACAATATTAGGCAATTTATCTAAATATTTTAATGTTCCTATTGCAAAAATCAGTACTACTTTTACTTTTTTAAATATCGGAATATTAATTTCAATGCTTATGAGTATATTAACTATAGAAAAAATATCTATAAAAACACAACTAATTATTAGTTTTTTATTAACAATATTCTCTATCATGAATTTATTTTTTTGCACAAAAATACAATTATTTTCTGTTAGTATGTTTATATTTGGAATTGTTAGTGGCGTTACAATGTCAATTGGAACTTATATAATTACTAATTTATATCAAGGAACTCAAAGAGGAAAAAAACTTTTATTAACAGATTCTTGTTTTAGTTTAGCTGGCATGATCATACCAATAATTACTACTAAGATTATATCTCATCAATATCAATGGCAATGGATTTACATAATTATCGGAATCATTGACTGTTGTATTATAATTATTGCATTAAATACAAATTTTGAAATAAAAAAAATAATTAATCAAAATGAAAAAAAAAAACAAAAGTTAATAACTTGTAAAGTATGGATTAATATATTTTTAATCTCTATTTCTGCATTTTTATATATTTTAGGACAACTAACTTTAATTTCATGGATTCCAGAATATTTAATGCAAACATTAAACATAAATATAGTACAAACCGGAAAAATTATTAGTATATTTTGGATGTTTTATATGATTGGAATGTGGTTTTTTAGTTTTATACTAAAATTTTTTGATTTACAAAAAATTTTAGTTACATTAAGTGGCATATCATCAATTTTAATATTTACTTTTATACAATTTAAAAATATTTATTCATTATATATAAACATATCATTATTAGGATTTTTTTCTAGTGCAATATACACTATATTGATTACTCTAGCTTCTCTGCAAACAAAACTCCCCTCTTTAAAATTAATAAATATTATATTGATATCTGGAACATGTGGTACTGTATGTACTTTTATATTCACTCAACCTATTATTTTTATATATGGAATAAAAGGAGCATTAATTACAGGAAATATTCTGTATACTATGGTATTTATAATTAATATTATTATAGGTTATACTAGCAAACATAAAATGAATTATTAAAAATCAATAGTATATATTAAAAACTTTATTTGCATAAAGTTAAAATTTTATACATTTTTGTTAAAGTTGTATTGGCAATATGTTGAGCTTTTTTTGCACCTATTTGTGCAATTTTGATTAAAAATTTTTCATCTTGTCTCCATTTCCAATATTTTTTTTGTAAAACACACAATTTTTGAAAAATAGATTCAGATACACAATGTTTGAAATCTTGGTATGTTTTTCCATAAAAATAATTAATTAAAGAATTAATAGAAATATCATTTATTGATGAAAAAATTTCCAATAAATTAGAAATTCCTGGTTTTTTCTCTATATCATAATAAATTCTAGGAGGATTTTCTGAATCTGTAATTGCTTTATTCACTTTTCTAATAATATCTTTATATGAATCAAATAAAAAAATTGTACTATCTTTATTTGAATCTGATTTCGACATTTTTATTATAGGATTAGATAACGACATTATCTTTGATCCATATTCAGGTATATATGGTTTCGGAGAAGTTACAACGTCGGTGGAGTAAAAAAAATTAATTCTTTTAGCTATTTTTTGAGCTAATTCTAAATGTTGTTTTTGATCATTCCCAATTAAAACTATATTAGATTGATATAATAAAATGTCTGATGCCATTAATATTGGATAATTTAATAAACCAGTATTAATTTGATTATTACAAGAACTTTGATACTTTTGCTTAAATTGAGTCATGCGTAATAATTCACCATAATAAGTATGACAATTTAATAACCAATAAAACTGACAATGCTCATACACATGTGATTGTACAAAAATAATACTTTGATTTGGATCAACTCCTACTGCTAAATATAGTGCTATAGTATTTAATACATTTTCTATTATAGAAAAAGATGAATGTTTAAAACCAGTAATTGAATGTAAATCTGCAATACAATAAATACATTGATTTTTTTGTTGCATGGATTCCCAATAACGCATTGTACCAATATAATTAGCTAAAGTTAATTGACCAGATGGTTGTACAGCACTAAAAACTATATTTTTTTTATAACACATTTTTTTTCCAATATTTTATACTACAAAAAATAGTATTTTTAATTAAAAGTTGTAATAAAAATTATTTGATATTATGAAACTTTATTAATTCTTTTCTAAAATTCATAATTGTTTGAGCATAATTCGAACTATTAAAAATAGCAGAACCTATAACAAAAATATCTGCTCCAGATCTTGCAATATCTAATATATTTTTTACTTTAATACCTCCATCAACTTGTAATGGAATATTAATGTTTTTTCTTTCTAACAATTTTCGTACTTTACGAATTTTTTTTAATGAATTTTTGATAAAATTTTGACCACTAAATCCAGGATTAACCGACATTAATAAAATTAAATCTATTTTGTCTATAATATAATCCAAATAACATAATGGGGTAGCTGGGTTAAAAGCAACTCCTACTTGACAATCATTATCTTTTATCAAATTTATAGTATGATCTAAATGTTCAGTAGATTCTGGATGAATAGTAATATAATCAGCACCGGAACGAATAAAATCTAATATTAAACGATCTGTAGATTTAGCCATTAAATGTACATCAATAGGAACTGTAATATTATAATTACGTAAAGATTCTAATACTTTAGGACCAATTGTAAGATTCGGAACATAATAATTATCCATAACATCAAAGTGAATCATATCACCCCCAGATTTTATTACATTTTGTACATCTTCTCCTAAACATGCAAAATTGGCAGATAAAATTGATGGAGCAATTAAAAATTTTTTCATATATAACCATTAAAATGAAGAATTTAGTATATTTTAAATAAAAATGTATAGTAATTAATTATAAAAATTTAATTACTATACAAATAGTAAAAAATAATTATATTTTTAATAAGCTTATACCATAAAATATTATAAAAAAATATAGAAAAATTAATGATCTATATTATACATAAAATTATTTTGATGCATCAATAGCTTGCAATATTATATTGTTATCTATATTTTCGCAAATGAAAACTTCTCCAATTTTTTTTGGAAGAATTAATCTAATTTTTCCATTACTAAAAGATTTTTTATCATTATGCATATAAGATATATATTCACTACTTTTCATATTTTTTGGAGCTGTTATAGGTAACCCTAAATTTTTTAATAAATCTATAATTTGTAATAATTCTGTCTGACTAATTAATTTTAATAAATATGCTATTTTTGTAGCAATTACTATCCCCATAGATACTGCTTCTCCATGTAACCATTTTTCATATTTAAAATATGCCTCAATAGCATGTCCAAAAGTATGTCCTAAATTTAAAAAAGCTCGAATATTCTTTTCACGTTCATCTTTTTCAACGATACTAATTTTTAGTTCACAACATTTTTTCACACAATATAAAATAGATTCTGTATTTAAATTTATTAAATCAATATATTTTTTTTCTAACCAATGAAAAAAATCTTTATCAAAAATAATCGCATATTTAATAACTTCAGCCATACCAGATAAAAACTCTTGTTTAGACAAAGTATTTAAAAAGTTGGTATCAATAATTACAGAAGAAGGATGCCAAAATACACCTAACATATTTTTTCCTAATACATGATTAACTCCTGTTTTTCCTCCAATAGATGCATCTACTTGAGCTAACAAAGTGGTAGGTACTTGAATATATTCAATTCCTCGTTGATAAATACCAGCAATAAAACCTGTTAAGTCTCCTATAACCCCACCTCCTAATGCAATCAAAATTGTATCCCTGTTGCATTGTTTTTTTAATAAAAAAGTAATACATTTTTCTACAGTTAACATACTTTTATATTCTTCACCATCGGATATTATAAATTCATAATATTGAATATTAATTTTTTTTGAAAAATTAAATATATATTTTTTCCATAAAGTTGCAATAGTAACATTGGTAATTAATACAATTGTACTTTTATTTTTAATAATATTTAAAATATGATTTTTTTTAAAAATAGAAGAACCAACCAAAATAGGATAACTACAATTAGTTAAATTCATTTTTAATTTATGCATAATATTTTCATTTCCTTTTTTTATGATAAAAATGGTTTAACTTTACATTTAAATATATTTTTTTATCATATTAATAATATTTTGTACTATAATTTTTGGATTTACAAAGTCCGTGCTAACTGTTATATCAGCAATTTCTTCATATAAAGGAGTTCTTATTGTTGATAAAGACTGTAAAACTTTTTCTAACTCAATATGAGAATTTAACAAAGGTCTATTTTTTTCTTTTTTAGTACGAATAATTTGATTTTCAATATTAATAGTTAAATAAATCACTAATCCTCGAGCAGATAATTGATTTCTATTTTGTTTTGATAAAATTACCCCCCCTCCTGTAGATAAAATAATTCCTTTTCTTGTTGTTAATTGACTAATAATTAGCTCTTCTCTTTTACGAAATTTATCTTCTCCTTCAATATCAAAAACCCAATTAATATCTGCTCCAGTTTGTTTTTCAATTTCTATATCAGAATCATAAAAATCCATATCTAATTGACTAGATAAATAACGACCCACAGTACTTTTTCCTGCCCCCATAGGTCCTATTAAAAAAATATTTTTTTTTGCCATATTATGTACTTTAATATTAGTTTAAAGTATTTTTTTTAAAAAAAAATTATTAAATAAATTATAAAATGTCATATTTTTTTAAAAAAAAGTAATTTTAAAAAATACAAATTTATAAAATTTTTTTATAAAATTTTATTTCTTAATTTGCATACTATATAAAAAAATGATAATCTTAACTATCAATTATTAATCATTAATTTATAATTAATAATTGATTAATAATAAATATGAATAAAAAAACGTTTGCAATATAATAAATAGGGTGAGGTGTCTGAGAGGATGAAAGAGCACGCTTGGAAAGCGTGTATACGAAAATATCGTATCAAGGGTTCGAATCCCTTTCTCACCATACGCATATATAATTTGTTCAAAATATACAACAAAAAAAATTATTCAAATAATTTACATATTTATAATTCTAATGCAATATTAATAATATTATTAAAATAAGAAACTCTTTCTTCTGAAAGCAATTTTTCGCCTGTATTTATATTATCAGAAACTATACAAAGAGAAATAGCTTGTATACCAAACTTAGACGCTAAAAAATATATTCCAGCAGTTTCCATATCTATACCTAAAATATTATGAATCTTCATTATACTATTAATTTTTTTAAAATTAGAATAAAAAAGATCTGTTGTGAATAATGATCCAAAATGAACTTTAATACCTAATTTGTTAGCAACTTTATAAGTTTTCAATAATAAATCAAAATTTGCGGTTGCAGAAAAGTCAAAATTATTAAAACGTAACCGGTTTGCAAAAGAATCTGTGCAAGCTGAAACACTAACAATAATATCTTTTAGATTAATAGTATTTAATACAGTCCCACACGTTCCTAATCTAATAATTTTTTTTACGTTATAATTAGAAATTAATTCCTGAATATAAATAGATGCAGATGGAATACCCATTCCATGACTCATGATAGATATTTTTTTCTCTTTAAAAAAACCTGTATATCCTAACATACCACGTATATTATTAATTAATTTATACTTAACTAAATAATTTTCAGTAATAAATTTTACTCTAATTGGATCTCCAGACATAATCACAGTTTCAGCAATATCATTTTTTTTTGCACTAATATGAAGTGTTGACATATATTGTTCTCAAATATAAATAGTAAAAATGAATATAATATAAATACATTATTATTTTTTATAACATTGATTGTCCAAAAGTCATTTTGCTTAAAACAAAATAATTGGAAATAGTTTGAGCAATATCTGAAAAAGTTCTTCGAAAACCTAAAAAATTAACATTCATATTTTTTTGATATAATAATATAGGAATATGTTCTCGAGTATGATCTGTACCTTTCCAAGAGGGATCACAACCATGATCTGCTGTTATAATTAACAAATCATTTTTCTTTAAAATTTTTAAAATTCTAGTAAGATGTCTATCAAAATATTCTAAACCATCAGCATATCCTAAAATATCTCTTCTATGCCCCCATACTGAATCGAAATCAACAAAATTAGTAAAAATAATTGAATTATTTTTTGCATTATGTATTTCTGTAATAGTTGCATTAATTAAATTTAATAACCCATATGCTTCAATCTTGTTGGTAATTCCACAACCTGAAAAAATATCAAAAGTTTTCCCTATAGCTGTTACTATACCTTTTTTTTCCTCTATGAGCTTATTCATAACTGTAGATTGTATAGGTGGTATAGAAAAATCTTTTCTATAATTAGTACGAAAAAAATTATTTTTCTGAAATCCAGAAAATGGACGTGCTATTACTCTTGCAACCATATATTGTGATTTATTTAAAATATCTCGAATTATTTTACATAAAGTATACAATTTATTTAAACCAAACACTTTTTCATGACAAGCAACTTGAAACACAGAATCCCCGGAAGTATAAAAAATAGGATAAAGTGATTGTATATGTTGAATACCAAAATCGTTTAATATATCAGTTCCTGAAGCATGACAATTCCCTAAAAATCCTTTAATATCTGTTTTTAGCAGTATAGTTTTTAATAAATTTTTTGGAAAACTTTCTTTTTTATTTTTAAAATAATCCCATTTAAATAATACCGGAACACCAGCAATTTCCCAATGACCAGAAGTTGTATCTTTTCCAGAAGATTGTTCTTCTGCATAACCATAACTTCCAATTAAATTTTTTGAATTATATTCTAAACCCAATGGAAAAACATGATGTAATTTTTGATATGCATGACCTAATCCTAAGGAAAGTAAATTTGGAATATATAGTTTTTGTTTTTTTAAACCAATTTTTCTATTAAAATAACAAAAAGAAGCAATGTGACCCAATGTATTAGATCCAACATCATCGAAAAAAATAGCGTCTTTCGTAGATCCTATTCCAAGAGAATCTAATACCAAAATAAATACTCGTTTCATGTAATTATCACTAATCTAATTTTGATATAAACAATATATATCTATTATTTTTAAAATACTATTTTAAATAATTAATAAAAATATAAAAATTATTTATAAATGTGTTAAATCTTCTTTTTTTTTAAGAAAAAAATATCTAAATTTTGTTCAGATATAATATTTAAATGTATTATATTAGGAACAAAATAAACTGCATTTTTTTCATTATCTATTCCAATAAAATCTTTATTATCATTAATAAAATCATTATAACGAATTTTATTCTTTGAAAAAATCCATCTAATAGTATGAATTTCAACATTTTTATATATTAATTCTATTTGATATTCAACTTTTAATCTTTCTGATACAACATCAAATTGTAAAATACCTAAAGCACCAATAATCACTTCATTAGTATTTAATTTTTTAAAAACTTGAATTGCACCTTCTTCTTCCAGTTGGAAAATTCCTTTTAGTAATCTTTTTTGATGTAAAGGATTTATTAAATGCACACTTTTAAATATTTCAGGGATAATATTATTTATTCCTGAAAATTGTATATCTTCACTTTCCGTAAAAGAATCACCAATACGAATATTTCCATGATTATAAATACCAATAATATCTCCAGGATATGCTGTTTCTAATACAGTTCTATTATTTGCTAATAAAGAAATAGCATTATTAATGCTAAATTTTTTTTTTGTACGTACATGAAATAATTTAATTCCTTTAAAATATTTACCTGAAACTACTCTAATAAAAGCAATTCTATCACGATGTTTTAAATTCATATTTGCTTGAATTTTAAAAACAAAACCTGAAAATTTTAACTCATTAGGAAAAATTTTTCTCGTGTAAGCCATTTTTGGTTGAGGAATCGGACCAAATTTTACTAAAAAATTTAATAAAAAAACAATTCCAAAATTATCTAATGCAGAACCAAAAAAAACTGGATTAACATCTAATAATAGAAAATCTTTGTATTGAAAATTAATATAACTTTTTTGAATATGATTAATTTTTTTTTTCCAAAAAAATTGTGTTTTAATATTGTCTTCTTGTGTAAATATTAAATTATTTTTTTCAAATGTATTCAACAAAAACTGTTTTTTTTTGTAAATTAAAGATTTGGTATTGTGATACCAATATGCCTTTTGATTTTGAAAATGATATAATCCTATTATATTATTATCATATTCTATAGGATATGTAATAGGACTAAGAAGCATATTTAACTCTTTTTCCAGTTCATCTAATAACAAAAATACATTTTTAAAATCTTTATCTATTTTATTAATAAATGTAATTATAGGAATACCTTTTTTTTTAGCAACTTGTAACAGTTTTTGTGTACATGATTCAACACCTTTACTAGCATCAATAACCATTAAACAAAAATCAACAGCAGAAAGAATTCTATAAGTATCTTCAGAAAAATCAGAATGTCCAGGAGTATCTAATAAATTAATTAATTTATTTTTATAAGAAAAACTTAAAACTGAAGTAGAAACAGATATTCCTCTTTTTTTTTCAATGTCCATCCAATCTGATTGTGTATGTTTTTTATTTTTTTTCGGTTTAACTACACCAACAGTACGAATAACATCTCCTAAATATAATAACTTTTCAGTAATTGTTGTTTTTCCAGCGTCAGGATGTGAAATGATAGCAAAAGTACACCTTTTTTTTATTTCTGAAGTTATTTCATTCACATTAATTAAAAAATTCATATATCACTTTTCATTAAAAAATTTTAAAAAAAAATAAAAAATATTTTTTTAAAATAGTTGATAATTTAGTTTAATATAATATTATCAAGAATAAGAATGATCTCCTCGTTCATGTTGTGTAACATCAATTAAACCTTTTATTTGAGGATATTGTTTAATAATTTTTTTTTCTACTCCTTGTTTTAATGTAGTATTTATCATAGAACATCCATTGCATCCACCGCTAAATTTTACTAAAGCATATTTTTCTTTTGTGATTTTTATTAATTCTATTTTTCCTTTATGCATCATTAATTCTGGATTAATAAAACAATTTAAATAATCTTCTATTTTTTTTTCTAAAGAATTTTTTATAAAATTTGTTTGTTTGTTTTTTGCATAAGGAGCATTTAATATTAATTTTATATCTAAATTATTATTACAATGAGAAATATCAATTTTTGCGTCCCGAAAAAAAGGTGTTTCTTCTTTTTTGATAACACAAAAAAAATTTTTATAATCAAAAATTTCATCTTCTTTATCATTTATCTCTTTTATGTCACAATATGCAATTCCACATTCAGCATGAACAGTTCCAGGATACATAATAAAAATTCTTAAATGTGTATTTTTTTTTTGATTTAAAAGTAACTTGACAAAATATTTTTTTGCTTTTTCTGATATTGTTATCATTATGAAATCATTTTTTATGTGAATTTTTTTTAAATTAATAGTACGACATTATTATAATAAGTACAAGAATCTAATTAATTTATATATAAAATATAAATTTATATACATAAATGGAATCAAAATATAATATATTATTTTTTAATTAATAAATATTATTGTATATTTAATACATACATTTTTTAAATATAAAATAATGTTATTATTTCAAATCTTAAAAAAATTAAATAAACAAAACATAATATTAAAAAAATTATCTTGGGAATAAATATTCTATTTTAATACTATATTAACATTAAAATATATTTAATATTAATTAAAAAAAATATTACATTTGATTTTTAAAAAAAAAATCTATTATGAAATTACCAATATATAAGTACAAATATATTGTCAATAATATATATATATAAAATGATATATACAATATTTTTATTTTTATTAAATTTTCAAAATAAAATAAAATAAAGTTAATATAATTAAAAAAAATTAAAAAATGATTTTTAATACCATAAAAAAAATTATGAAATCATATAAAAAAATATTAAATATATACACCATAATAAATCTTATAAACTAATAAAATTGTTACAAAAAAATTTAACAAAAATATTTAACGATAAAAATTTTAAAAAATAAATAAACATTCAATATAATATATATTACATGAATTATTACTTTAATAAATTGTAAAACCCTAACCTGGGCTTTACAGAAAACTTTTCATTTTTTTAACACTAAAAAGGAATATCTTCATCAAAATCAATATCTTCTACATGATCATTTACATTACTATTATTTTTTTCAAAATAATTATTTTTATTCTTTGTAATATTTTTTTCTATATCTTTTCTAACTTTTTGATTGGTAACATTATTACTTTTTTGATAAACATTAGAAGCATTATGATTAGTATTTGTATTACGATTACCTAACATTTGCATAGTTCCACCAATGTTTACTATTACTTCAGTTGTATAACGATCCACACCATTTTGATCTTGCCATTTTCTAGTTTGTAAAGATCCTTCAATATATACTTGTGAACCTTTTTTTAAATATTCTCCTGCTACTTCCGCTAATTTTCCAAATAATACTACTCGATGCCATTCTGTTTTTTCTTTCATTTCTCCTGTATTTTTATCTTTCCAAACATCTGAAGTAGCTACATTAATATTTGTGACTGCGCTTCCATTTGGCATATATCTAATTTCAGGATCTTGACCTAAATGACCTATTAAAAGAACTTTATTAATACCCCTACTAGCCATAAGTTTTTCCTTAATTTGTAATATTTACATATTCATATTTATTTTGATTAATGTTGAAAATAATAATTTTTTAAAAATATATTAATTTTATATGTATAATATATAAATTAAACATAAATTGTAAAAATATAATGCAAAATATATATAAAAAAATTTTATATATTAACATTATTATTAATAATTTCATTATTTTAATATAGATAATGATACCAATTTAATATTAAAATTAAATTTTTTATCAATGCTATAAATCCAATATTATGAAAAATAAAAAATGAAAACAAATAATAAAATTAATATTCTCAAAAAAGATTTAAATTATCGATTTTGTGTTGCTCCAATGTTACATTATACTGATGAATGTTGTAGATATTTTTTTCGATTATTAACTAAAAAAACAATACTATTTACTGAAATGATTCCAGCTAATAAAATTATTTATTCTCCATACCCAATATTAAAAATAAACAATCCAAAAAATGATAAAATTGTTGTACAAATTGCAGGTTCTAATACACAAAAACTCGCTCAATCTAGTAAAATAATAATTTTAAACAACTATAAAAATATTAATTTAAACTTAGGTTGTCCTTCCATATCAGCTCAAAAAGGACAATTTGGAGCTTGCTTGATGAATGATCCAATAAAAGTAATTGACTCCATTAAATCAATTGAAGATGTTATTCAAAATCCAATCAGTATAAAAATCAGAACCGGAATTGATAATAATAATACATATCAATTTTTACAAAATTTTACTAATTTAATTTCGAAGAATACACATTGTAAAACTTTTTTTATTCATGCAAGAACAGCTATTTTAAAAAATTTTTCTCCTAAACAAAATCAAAATATTCCACCACTGAAATATGAATATGTATATCAATTAAAAAAAGATTTTCCACAATTAAACATTATTATCAATGGAGGTATTCATTCTATTAAAGAATCTCTAGAACATTTAAAAAAAATAGACGGAGTTATGTTAGGTAGAAAAATTTATCAAAATCCTTTAATTTTATTACAAATCGATAAAAAAATCTTCCAATATAATGAAAAAAAAAATAATATACAAAAAATAATAAATCAATATATCCATTATTATATCAATCAAAAATATACAATTAAAAAAATTGTTCGTCCTTTATTTAATGTATTTTATTCTTCTAAAAATGCTAATATTTGGAAAAAAACATTACATAATTTTATTATCAAAAAAAAAATAAATATGCATCAAGTAAACGAAATTTTAGATACAGCAAACAGTATGAATTAAGTTTAAAATCTTATACAATGAATTTATATTTTAAAAATGTTTATTTACATCAATTATCAATATTTTATTACAACACATTTACCTATCTTTTTATAATATTACACTAATAAATATAAAAAGATATCAAATATATATACAAAATATAATGTATTTATCTTATCTTTTTAATGTTATATCTAAATTTTGGCTCTATATCAAAAATGGAAAAAAAAAAAAAATTTAAAAAAATATATAATAATCATCTTATACATAAGTTAAAAATACCTCCACATTCTATAGAAGCCGAACAATCTATTTTGGGAGGATTAATGTTAGATAATGAACAATGGGATATTGTATCAGAACGTGTAGTTATAGATGATTTTTTTAGCAAACCTCACCAGTTAATATTTAAAGAAATGCAACATCTCTTAGAATTAGGTAATCCTATTGATCTTATTACTTTAGCTGAATCTCTCGAACAAAAAGGTGAATTAGAACTTGTAGGAAGATTTTCTTATTTAGCAGAGTTATCAAAAAATACTCCTAGTACTGAAAATATATCTGCTTACGCTGATATTGTAAGAGAACGTGCGATAGTAAGAGAAATGATTTTAGTAGCTAATAAAATAGCAAATGCAGGATATGATCCTAAAGGTAGAAAAAGTGCAGAACTACTCGATTTTGCAGAATCTAGTGTTTTTAAAATTGCTGAAAAAAGATTTAAACAAAATTCTGGACCAAAAAATATCGTTCAAATTTTAGATAATACTATTACTAAAATTGAAAAATTATTTGATACTCCAATAAATGAAGTAACAGGAATAAATACAGGATATCACGATTTAAATAGAAAAACATCAGGACTTCAACCATCTGAATTAATTATTATTGCAGCAAGACCCTCTATGGGTAAAACCACTTTTGCTATGAATTTATGTGAAAATGCAGCAATGACTTATGAAAAACCTGTTTTAATATTTAGTTTAGAAATGCCTGTAGAACAAATTATGATAAGAATGTTAGCATCATTATCTAGAGTCAATCAATCAAATATTAGAACAGGACAACTTAATGATGAAGATTGGTCTAGAATATCTAGTACAATTAATATTTTATTAAAAAAGAAAAATGTATATATAGATGATTCTTCTGCTTTAACTCCAAGTGAAGTACGATCTAGAGCGAGACGCGTTTATCGAGAGCATAATGGATTAAGTTTAATTATGATTGATTATTTACAACTTATGAGAGCACCTTCTTTTACTGAAAATAGAACTTTAGAAATTGCAGAAATATCTCGTACTTTAAAATCTTTAGCAAAGGAATTAAAAGTCCCTGTAGTAGCTTTATCGCAATTAAATCGTTCATTAGAACAAAGATCAGATAAAAGACCTTTAAATTCTGATTTAAGAGAATCTGGATCTTTAGAACAAGATGCTGATCTGATTATGTTTATTTATCGAGATGAAGTTTATAATGAAAATACAGAAGTAAAAGGAATAGCAGAAATTATTATCGGTAAACAAAGAAATGGTCCAATAGGAACAATTAAACTAACTTTTAATGGAACATGGTCAAGATTTGACAATTATGCAGAACCTCATTATTCATAAAAATACAAAAATAATATTTTTTCAAAAAATATATACAATTCATACTTTAATCAATAAAAATATTTCAAAACAATTAAAATATTTTTTTTTGAAAAATAAAACATTTATTTTTCAAAAAAAAATGCCATAAAAATATCTTTCCATTACTTAAATAAAAAAAAATAATATGCATATAAAAATCGGCGTAATCATGGATCCTATTCAGTCTATTAATATAAAAAAAGATTCCACTTTTCCAATATTATTGGAAATGCAAAAAAGAAAATATATAATTTTTTATATGGAAATAAAAGATTTATACTGGAAAAAAGGAGAAACATATTCTGAATCAAAAATTTTACATGTATATAATAACAAAAACAAATGGTTTAAATTTATAGAAAAAAAAGAAATTAAATTATCCGATTTAAATGTAATCTTCATGAGAAAAGATCCACCGATAAATTTAGAATTTATATATGCAACTTATTTGCTAGAATTTGCAGAAAAAAAAGGTGTATTTATTTTTAATAAACCTAGTAGTTTACGTAATTGTAATGAAAAAATCTTTACTTGTAATTTTAAAAATCTTATTCCAGAAACAATGATTACAAAAAAAATAAAAAATATTTTAAATTTTCTACAAGAACATAAAAATATTATTATCAAACCATTAAATGAAATGGGAGGTGCGTCAGTATTTAAAATTTGTGAAAAAGATGTAAATACAATAGCAATATTAGAAAACATGACACACAATGAAAGTAAAAGTTGTATGATTCAAAAATTTATACCAGAAATCAAAGATGGAGACAAAAGAATATTAGTAATTGATGGTATACCAATTCCTATTTGCTTAGCTAGAATACCAAAAAATAATGAAATTAGAGGCAATCTCGCAAGAGGAGGAAAAGGAAAAATAGAAAAATTAAATGAACATGATCAAAAAATTATAAAAAAAATATCTCCAATATTAAAAAAAAATGGTTTATTATTCGTTGGAATAGATATTATTGGAAAATATCTTACTGAAATTAATATAACTAGCCCGACATGCATACAAGAAATTCAAAAAGAATACCATATTTCAATACCTAAAATTATCGTAGATTGTATTGAAAAAAAAATAAATCAGTTAAAAATAAAAAATAATGAAATTTAGATTTTTTATATCAAATGGAAAAATATATTAATGAGTCTTGTTATTGCTTTTGATTTTGGAACTAAAAAAATTGGTGTAGCAGTAGGACAAAATATTACAAAAACTGCTAGAATATTACCTTCCATTCCAGCTATACAAGGTTTTCCCAATTGGGAATTTATTCAAAAAATATTAATACAATGGAAACCAAAATGTATAGTCATTGGATTACCTTTAGATAATCAAGGTGAAATACAAAAAATTACCAAAAAAACACAAATGTTCTCTATAATTATGAAAAAAAAATTTCATATTCCTATTTATTTACATGATGAACGATTTACTACAACATCAATTAAATGTAATTTATTTCAAGAAGGAGGTTTTAAAAAACTAAAAAAAAATAATGTTGATTCATTATGCGCTGTTTTAATACTAGAAAGTTGGTTTTATCAAACAAATTTATACATTTAAAACAAATATTACTATATCCAGTTAATAAAATATGAATATAATTGAAAAAAATATAATTAAAATCAAAAAAAAAATTATAAAATATACTCAAAAATACAATAGAAATATTCAAAATATTAAAATATTAGCAGTTTCTAAAAACAGAAATATACAAGAGATAGAAAAAGCTTTTTATTTAGGACAAACATGTTTTGGAGAAAATTATATACAAGAAGCAATAAAAAAAATACATAATATTTCATTAAATATACAGTGGCATTTTATTGGTAAAATTCAAAGTAATAAAATACATATTATTTCAAAAAAATTTTCATGGTGCCATTCTGTAACAACAGAACGACATGCTTATTTACTAAATAAATATCGTTCAAATTTAGAAAAACCATTAAATATATTAATACAAATTAATATGGATGCAGAAGTTAACAAAAATGGAATATTAATAAAAAACATATTTAATATAGCTCATTGTCTTACAAAATTTAAAAAAATAAAATTAAGAGGTATTATGGTATTTCCTTACATTAGAAACAACATAAAAGATCAAATTGTTATATATAAAAAAATCAATTTAATTTTTAATAAACTGAAAAAAAACTTTCCGTCCATAAATACTTTGTCTTTAGGAACAACTCAAGATATGGAGGCTTCCATTGCATCAGGAAGTACATTGTTAAGAATTGGAAAGGGATTATTTGAAAATTAATTTTTTATTATTAAACATAATAAAAATAAAAATACTAATTTAAATAAAAATATTTTTAAAAAATTATATTCTATTTAAAAAAAAATGAGTTTGTAATTTATATGATTCCAATTAGCTTATACATTCATATTCCTTGGTGCATTAAAAAATGTCCTTATTGTGATTTTAATTCTTATACTACTAAAACAAAAATAGATGAAATAGAATATATAAATTTTTTAATACAAGATTTAGAACAAGATTTACATCTTATTAATCATAGAAAAATTCAAAATATATTTATAGGAGGAGGTACTCCAAGTTTATTTAATATTGAATCAATTCATTATTTAATACAAAAAATTAAAAAAAAAGTGCACTTATCAAAATCAACTGAAATTACTATAGAAGCTAATCCAACTAATATTGAATATAAAAAAATTATAGAATATAACAAAATTGGCATTAATCGCATTTCTTTAGGTGTACAAACTTTTAATAATGTTCATTTAAAAAATTTAGGAAGATTATATACAGAACAAGATATAAAGAATGTCATACATAATATGAAATCAAATCAAAAAAATATTAACTTTAATATCGATATTATGCATAGTCTTCATAATCAATCATATTTTGAAGCAATAGAAGATTTAAATAAAGCTATTTCATATAATCCTAATCATATTTCATGGTATCAACTAACTATTGAACCTAATACATTATTTTTCTATCAAAAACTAAATTTAACAAAAGATTTAGAAACAGAAAAAATTATTAAACAAGGAAACAAAATATTAGAAAAATATGGTTATATACAATATGAAATTTCTTCATATTGTAAAGCAGGATATCAATGTAAACATAATTTAAATTATTGGAAATTTGGTGATTATATAGGTATAGGATGTGGAGCTCACGGAAAAATAACACAAAAAAATAAAAAAATTATAAGAACAGTAAAATTTAAAAATATTCATGATTATATTAAATATAATTTTTTAAAAAAAAAATATCAAATATCACATAAAGATATAGCATTAGAATTTTTTATGAACATATGTAGATTAAAAAAAAAAATTAATAAAAAAGATTTATATAAAAAAACAGGATTAAAACAACAAGAGATTAATAATCAAATTAAAAAATGTATACAAGAAGGCTATATAAAAAATGATTATAAATATTGGGAAATTACAAAAAAAGGATATCAATTTTTAAATTCATTATTAGAAATTTTTGTAGTATAAAAATGAAAAATTATATTTTAAATATTTTTAAACTAAAAAAACTGTTTTTCTTAGAAACACATTTTTTTAAAAATGTAGTTTCTATATTTTTAGAAAAAAATAATTTTTTTAATTTAAAAAAAAATATACAATTCACTTTATTAATTAATATAATATTATTAATTATTTCTTGTATATAATTTTCACTATCTGTAAGAATATGTATTTTTCCTTTATCCACTAATTTAATATAAAGTAATAATAAAAAACTTTTATTAATTAAACGTCTTTTTCGATGTTTTTTTTTATTCCATGGATCAGGAAAAAAAATTCGTACTTTATTTAAAGTTCTTTTAACAACCATATACTCTAATACTTCTTTAGCATCATGATAAATAACTTTTAAATTTTGAATTTTTTTTTGAAAAATGTTTTTTAAACAACTAAATAAACCAGAAAAATATACTTCAATTCCTAAATAATTAATATTTTCATGCATTATAGATTCTTTAATTAAATCAATACCATTTCCAAATCCAATTTCTAATATAATTGGATTATTTTTTTTAAAAAAAATATTTTTTAAATATTTATTTGTAGTAAAATCAATTCCATAAAGATTCCAATATTGATTAAATTTAACAATATTTAAATTTTTAATTTTTTTTTTTCTAATAACAAAACTTCTAATTTCTTTTATAAACATACCAGAATCAGTATATTTAGGAACAATTATATTTTTCATATAAAAATTTTTTTATTTTAATTACATTTTTTATTAAAAATAAGAGTATTAATCAAGTGATAATCAAAACTCCTATTACTCAATTAATTATTAATTGGTTTCATTTTTACGGAAGAAAATATTTACCATGGAAAAAAAATCAAAATATTTATTATATTTGGATTTCTGAAATTATGTTACAACAAACACAAGTGAACACAGTAATACCATTTTATAAAAAATTTATTACAAGATTTCCTTCTATGAAAAGTTTATATCAAGCTTCATTAGATGAAATCTTACATTACTGGAGTGGTTTAGGATACTATACTCGTGCAAAAAATATCTATCGTACTATTCAAATTATTTTTAAAAACAAAAAAGGTATTTTTCCAGAAAATTTTTTTGAAATAATACAATTACCAGGAATAGGCAAAACAACTGCAGGAGCAATACTATCTTTTTCAAGAAATTTTAGTTTTTCTATATTAGATAGTAATGTCAAAAGAATATTAGTCAGATATTACTATTTAATTAATGCAAATTCAAGTAAAAAATTTGAAACTATTTTATGGAATATCATTAATATAATTACACCATTTCATAATACAAAACAATTTAATCAAAGTATTATGGATATTGCATCACTTATATGCACACCCAAATATCCAAAATGTATAATATGTCCTTTAAATTTATATTGTCTTCAATATAAAAAAAATCATCAAAAAGATGTATATTTACTATTAAAAAAAAAGAAAAAAAAAAATATTTTAAAAAAATATTTTTGTGTTATTTTAATATTTAAAAATTATATTTTTTTGGAAAAAAGAAATCAAACAAAAATATGGAACAACTTATTTTGTTTTCCATTTTTTAAAAAAAAAACACTTGTATATAATTGGATAAAAAGTAAAAATATTAAAAAAAAACGTTCTGAAAAATTAAATAAGATTAAATATAAATATACTAATTTTAATATTGAAATTTTTCCATTTATCATCCATATGAAATCTATTTTCGAACCAGAAAATAATGCTATATGGTTCAATTGTAATTCAAAACAAGAAATAGGATTACCGCAACTTGTTTTAAAAATAATAAAAAAAATAAGGAAAATAAATGAATAATAGAATTATATTTTGTTCATTTTTTAAAAAAAATGAAAAAGGATTAAATCATAATCCATATCAAGGAAAAATAGGAAAACGTATATATAATGAAATATCTGAAAAAGCTTGGAATCAATGGATAAAAAAACAAACCATTTTAATAAATGAAAAAAAATTAAATATGTTTAATAAACAAGATAGAAAAATTATAGAAAAAGAAATGCAATATTTTTTATTTAAACAATAAATTTTTATTAATAAAATTTTTTAATTAAATTTAAAAAATAATCATATATTTTATAATATATCTTTTTATCAATATTATTCATAATATTTTTACAAAAAATATCATTCAATTTTTTTTTATATATACGTATATATTTTATACTAAATACATGTTTACAATAAACATACCACTTTTTCTTTTCACTATATGTTAAATGTGTAAAAAAATTTCTTGCTTTCATTCGAAAAAATAAATCATTTAATCGATAATCTTGAAAATACACATTTTTTATAAAACATTTTTGAGAATATATGTTATGTATTTTTTCCATTTTTTTTTGATCTGATACATTAAAAAAATTTTCATACAATTTTAAATCAACATTATTGATAAAATTCCAATTTTTTTTTTGAATTAAAAAATTATTAATTTCTTTAAAAACATAAATATATTGATCAATCAATACAAAATTTTTAATACATTTCTGTAAATTTATATTTAATTTTTTAATCGATGTATTATCTAAAACGTTTAAAGGAGCAAAAATTGGACACTTATTTAAATAAATAACTATTAAACCTGTTTCAAACAATTTTTTGATTTCCAATTTAAAATTTTTAACTCTAAGAAAAACCTTTAAAAAAATTGAAAAATCATATTTTAAATCAAAACAAATTAAAAATGTTGCATTTTTTGTACTACATAAAATCATTTTAATCATACTGACATTATGATTACAACTACCAAAAATATTAGAAACATAAAAAATAGGATCATATTTATATTTATAAAATAAATTTATTAATTGTTTTTTTGTACGATGATTAAAAAAAAAATTAAATAAATTCGGTTGAGCATTTTTAATTAATTTTGCTATTTCAATAGTTGCATAAACGTCTGATAATGCATTATGTGCATGAAGATGTTGTATCTTATTACATTTTGCTATATCTTCCAATTTAAAACTAATTAATCCAGATTTTTTTTTAGGCCAAATAATACCATTTGGACGAAATACATAACATGCCCTTAAAACATTAATCAAATCCCATCTAGAATTATTGTTTTTATAACTCCATCCATATGGATCTAATAAATTTCTATAAAAAATATTCCTAGTAAATTCATCATCAAAATTAATATTATTAAAACCTAAAATACAAGTATTATGTTTAATAAATTCTTCATATATTTTTTTAGAAAAAAAAAACTCATTCATACCCTTTTTCAGGGTACATTGAGGAATAATTTTAGTAATAAATATGGAAAGAGGGTCAGGAAGATAATCTAAAGGAGGAGTACAATATATTAAAATAGGTTTGGAAATAATATTAAAATTAACATCAGTTCTGATACAAGCAAATTGAGCAATCTTATCTAATCTAGTATGTAAACCAAAAGTTTCATAATCATAAAATAAAAAAGAAAATTTTTTTTTCACAATATTATTTTTTTTAAAAAATGAGGTAAAATAATGTAAATTATATATTTACTCCTCCGACTGGGCTCGAACCAGTGACATACGGATTAACAGTCCGCCGTTCTACCAACTGAACTACAGAGGAAAGTTAAATTAATTATACCTATAAAAATAAAAATTGTCAAAAATTATTTTAAAAAATTAAATAAATAATATTTACAAAAAATAAAATTAAAATTATAAAAAATAAAATAATTAGTAGATTATATAATAAAATTGTTTTATAATTTATTATAATAATAATTTTATAAGGCCCCTTAGCTCAGTGGTTAGAGCACGCGACTCATAATCGCTAGGTCGCTGGTTCAAATCCAGCAGGGGCCATAAAAAAATTACAACATTTTTAAAATTTTCCAGTATGACCAAAACCTAATTTTCCTCTTTTAGTAACATTGTTAAATTTTTCAACAAAATGAAACTTTGGTTTTATTATGGGAACAAATACTAGTTGAGCTATACGCATTCCGGGTTCAATACAAAAAGAACATTCAGTCTGTCTATTCCAAATAGATAACATAATTTCTCCTTGAAAATCAGAATCAATAATTCCCACTAAATTTCCCAAAACTATTCCACATTTATGCCCTAATCCAGATCGAGGAAAAATCATTCCAGTCACCATACTATTATTAATATTAATAGCAATACCAGAAGATATTAAAATTGTTTTGTTTGGATACAATAAAATCTTTTTATTACAACATGCTCTTAAATCAATTCCAGAAGAAAATGGAGTACTATAATCAGGTAAAGAAAAAATAGTTCCAATTCTAGAATCAACAATTTTTATATCAATATTTAAATTCATTTTTTTTCATAGTAAAATTATATATTGTAAAAGATATGTATATATACAAATTATTATATTTTAATAATATTTTTAATAAAAAATAATTAATCTAATTTTTTATATTTAAAATCATAAAACATATGAAGAAACTATAAAACCAGAATTTAATAAAATTGAATTATGATTTTTTAACTGATAATTAATTACACTCCCAGAAAATGTTTGTATATGTCCACCAGCTCCTATAATAATAGCATGACCAGCAGCTATATCCCATTTATAAACTGGATTACATCGAGGATAAAGTTGAGCTTTTCCTTCTGCAATTAAACAAAATTTTAAGGATGAACCCATTTTTTTTATTTTATATTTTTTGTTTATATTTTTATCAACATACTCATAAGTATTTTGATCAACATGAGAACGACTTAATAATACAGTGTGTGTTTTTTTTTTTTTGACAAAAATTTGTTTAGGTTTAAAATTACTGACTTTTTTCCAAGACTTTTCTAAAAAAAAATAATAAAATGTATCTAAAAAAGGAACGTATATAACGCCTAATATTGGATTATTATTATATATTAAAGCAATATTTACAGTAAATTCAGGAATTTTCTTAATAAATTCTTTAGTTCCATCTAAAGGATCAATTAACCAATATAATTTTTGATTTTTCCAATTACTATCAAAAAAAAAATGTGATTCTTCTGATAATACTGGAATATTTTTATCTAATTTACATAATCCTTTTACTATTATTTCATGAGAATCTTTATCAGCAATAGTTAAAGGAGAATGATCTTTTTCTTTAAAAGTAATAACATTATCATCAAAAAAACTAATTTTATTATAGACATCCATAATAATATTTCCAGCTTCTTTTGATATTGCTAATATTTCATTAATCATATATACCTTTTTTCATAGATTAATGTAACAAATTCTATTGTTTTTGTTTTTTTGTTTGTTAAAGAATTAAAATATATCTCTTTTTATTGTTATATTAAAAAAATTTATCTTTCAGAAACAATTTTAAGTGTAATATTTTCACATACATCTTTATGAGGATTAAATAATACTACATGTTCCCCAATTGTTCGTAAAGTTCCACTAGGAAGTTTAAAATCGCTTTTATTTAATTTTATTCCTAATATTCTTATAGATTTTATAATATCCCTAATACCTATCGAACCAAATAATTTTCCACCTTCTCCAGACTTAGAAAAAATTATAATTGGTTGTAAAGATTTAATTTTTTCTGCCTTTGCTTTGGATAATACAAATTTGTTGTATGATTCTTGTGCTTTTTGCTTTCTTTGTTCATGTAAAATATCTAAATTTTTTTTATTTGCAATAACCGCTTTTCCTGATGGAATTAAAAAATTTCGCGCATAGCCTGCATTAACTTCTACTTCATCTCCTATTAATCCAATATTATAAACTTTGGATATAAGAATTACTTTCATATATAACATACCCCTGTTATTTTTTACAAACAAAAAAACTATTTATGATGATCAGTATAAGGTAATAAAGCTAAATAACGTGATCTTTTAATAGCTGTAGACAATTGTCTTTGATATTTGGATTTAGTACCTGTAATACGACTAGGAACAATTTTACCACTTTCAGTAATATAATTTTTTAAAATATTTATATCTTTATAATCAATTTCTCGTATACCCTCTGCAGTAAATCGACAAAATTTTCTTCTTCTAAAATATCGAACCATATTAATAATGACCTTATAAAAATTATATATATGAAAAATATGAAAAAATAAGTATCAAAATACTTAATTTAATATATTTAATTAATTGAAATATTTTTATTATCTTCTTTATTTTGTAACATAGGAGATGGAACAGTTATTGCTTCTTTTTTAGAAATAATAATACTACGAATAATAATATCATTAAAACGAAATTTTTGTTCTAACTCATTAATAATTTTTATAGGTATTTCAATATTTAATAAAATATAATGAGATTTATGTAAATTATTTATCGAATATGCCAATTGTCTTTTTCCCCAATCTTCCATTCGATGTACAATACCTTGATTTTGTTGTATTAAATCAATATATAATTTAGTTAATGTTGTTACTTGATCACTATGATCAGGATGAATCATGAGTACAATTTCATAATGTCTCATTAAAATAGTCCTTGTTATATAATCTTTATGTGAAATAATTAAATTATTAAAAATATATTTAAAATATAATATACATTTCTTTATTTTATTATATTTTTATTAATAACAATATACAAATTATTATAGAAAATTATCTAATATAGATATATTAATTTATTATAATATAACTAATTGAAAATAATATAATAAATGCTATTTATAAAATATGTTGCAATATTATAGTATATAAAAAAATTATATAATTGCATAAAATAGTAATCTTAAAAAAATTTTATATAAAAATACAACATAAATAAAAATTTTTTTCTATATATAAATATTTGTATTTTTTTTCAAAAAATATTTTTTTAAAATAAAAAATTTACATAATTATTTCTATAATAATCATAAAAAATATTGAATAAATATATTTATATAATAAATAAAACATTACAATTTATTTACAATAAATATTGTTTATAAACAAAACGGATTTTTTAACATAATAGTATTATTTCTATCAGGTCCATTAGAAATTATATGTATTGGAATATCTAAAAAAGTTTCAATAAAATTAATATATTCTTTTAATTCTGTCGGAAAATTATCAAAACATCGTATACCTGAAGTATTTTTTTTCCAACCATTAAAAACTTTATAAACCGGAATAATATTTTCCCAACCTTGCATAGAATATGGAATATTTGCAATTATTTCTTCATGTTGATTTTTATATCCAATACATATTTTAATTTCAGATAAACCATCTAGAACATCTAATTTTGTTAAACATAATCCTGTTATTGAATTTACAGATATAGATTGTTTTAACAATACTAAATCTAACCAACCAGTACGTCTTCTACGCCCAGTAGTAGCACCACGTTCTTTACCTTTATAAAACAAATAATCATTTATATCTTCTGATAATTCAGTTGGAAAAGGACCAAAACCTACACGAGTTGCATAAGCTTTACATACTCCTAATACATAACCTAAATTACGAGGACCAATTCCAGTACCTGAAAATATTCCTGAAGAAGTAGTATTAGAAGAAGTCACATAAGGATACATTCCATGATCAATATCTAATAAACTTCCTTGTGCTCCTTCAAAAATTATTTTTTTGTTTAATAATATTGATTGATTTAATAATAAAGTAACATCTTTAGTTAATTTTAACAGTTTAGTTTTATATGTGTTAATTTCTTTTAACACTTTTTCATATGAAATAGACTTTTCAGAAAAATAAGTTAATTGATAATTGTAATATTCTGAAATATCTTTCAAAATCATTTCTAATCTATGTTCATCTTCTAAATCTGAGATTCTTAAACTACGTCTAGCTACTTTATCTTCATATGTAGGACCAATACCTTTTCCAGTAGTTCCAATAGCATTGGAACCTCTTTTTTTATCTCGAGCAATATCTATAGCAATATGATAAGGTAAAATTAATGAACAATTTTTTGAAATAAACAATCTATTTTTTACTATTAATCCAGATTGTTCTAAATGACTAATTTCTTGAAATAATGCAATAGGAGAAATAACAACACCATTTCCAATAACACAAATTTTGTTTTGATATAAAATACCAGAAGGAATTAAATGTAATACCGTTTTTTTATTATTTAAAAAAATGGTATGACCAGCATTATTTCCTCCTTGATATCTTACAACTATTTCAGCATATTGAGTTAAATAATCTACTATTTTTCCTTTTCCTTCATCACCCCATTGAGTACCTACAATTACAATTTGCGATTTCATAACATTAATTCCATTTTATTCATAAAAAAGTATATGAAATACTTTTTTATCATTTTTATATGTAAAAATATTCAATATATATTAATAATAACTGATTGATAAAATGAAAAAAAATTATATATTATAATTTTTATAAACCGTTTAAACATTTTATGTTATATAGAAACATATAATTCTTTGCATAAAAAAAAATGTTTTATTTATTTATATAATTAAATTATTTTCATAATTTGATTTATAAATATATTGAAAGTAAATTTCTATATTGTATAAAATATATTTTAATAAAAAATAAAAAAAATAAAAAATATATCTTATATAAGCTATCTTATATAATTATATTATTATGTTCTTAACATATTATTTTTTAAAATAATGCAATTTTTACAAAATAATTCAAAAACAACACTACAATTTTTTTAAAAATTACATATATATAATTTTACATAATATTGTTTTTAAAAAAAATTTTAAATTCTTTTAAAGAAAAAAGTACTTATGAATATAATTTAAATTAAGAAACAATATAATAATATTATAAAATTTAAATAAAAAATGATAAGTTAATAAATTTTTATTTAATATCAATAAAAAGTTGTTAATAAAATTAATATAAAAATAATATTATATATCAACAAATAAAAATTAAAAAACTTAATTAATATTAATATTAAATGATGTCAATTTATAAACATTTATTTCATATTTTTACATCAAGTAATTATAATTATTATATATGATAATATAAATAAAAACATGTTTGAAAAAAACAAAAAAGGAAAAATAAATATATAGATATATATAAAAAATATTTAAGAAAACATATAATATTTATTTTAAAATAAATAATTTTATATTTTTAAAAATATTACAAAATAAATAAAAAAAATTTTTAACAAAAATATATATTTTTAATAATTTATATTAAAATTAGTGATATTACATTTAAAAAAATGTGATAAAAATAAATCAAATTATATTTATTAATGAAAATTTAATTAAAAAATAAACCTTAATATATAGTGATTATTCTTTAAATGTTAATATTATACATCAATTATATTTACATCTATTTACAAAATAATATTTTTAAAAAAATATAATACTACATTTTTAAAAATGTAAAAAATAATGATGAAATTATTTTTATAATTATTATTAGATAATTTTTACATACGATTTTAAAACATTTCATTCAAAATACTTATTTTTAAAAAAAATTTTATTTATAACTATAAATTCAAATTCATATTTTTTTTTAAAATTATTAACATCATATCTAATGATAATTGTTTATTTTCAATATTTAAAAAATAAATATTTTTCCATTTTTTTAACCAAGTAATCTGTTTTTTATATAACTGACATGTAGCATAAATTGATTTTTTTTGCATATCCTGATAACTAATTTCATTATTTAAATAACTCCACATTTGACGATAACCTACACATCTTATAGAAGGTAAATTAGCATTTAAATCACCTCGATTAAATAATTCTTCAACTTCTTTTTGAAAACCTAATTCTAACATATGAAAAAAACGTGTTTTAATTCTTTCATGTGCAATAAATCGATTGGAAACAACCATAGAAAACTGTATAACTTTATAAGGAAAACGTACACCATCTTGTTTTTTAAAAAAACTTGTTGTTAAACCAGTAGAAAAATATATATTTAACGCTCTAATAATTCTTCTTGAATCATTTTTATGAATCAATTTTGCAGAAAGAGGATCTATTTTTTTTAAGTATGTATATAAATATTTTAATTTTTCTGGTTTGTGAATACAACTCAACATTTTATTTTGAAAATAAATATTTTTTGGAGGAGTAGGATGCCAACCATGTAATAAAACATGATAATATAACATAGTTCCTCCAACTAATACCGGAATTCTATGAGAATTGATACTATCTTTAATAGCTTGCAACACATCTTTTTTAAATCTAAAAATTGAATAAATTTCCACAGGATCAACAATATTAACTAAATAATGAGGTACCATTTTTAATTGTTCAACACTAGGTTTAGCAGTACCAATATTCATATATTTATATATCAACCCTGAATCAACACTAATAATATTAATTGGTAAATAATTATTCAATAAAATTGCAAAATCAGTTTTTCCAGAAGTTGTCGGTCCCATTAAAAATATAACAATAGGTTTTTGTATACATATCATAATAAACCATTATTAAATAAGTTAAATAAAAAAATTATTATTAATATAAAATATATTTTAATAACCAGTATATATTTTGATTACATAAATAAAACTTATTAAATATTAAATAAAAATTTAATAAAAAATAAAATTGATTTATATTAATAATGTATTTTTCTTGAAAAAAAAATTAAATTAAATATGATTATATTAAACTATATAAATTATATTTCATTTTATAGAAATACGTATTTATTATATGTTAATAAATAAATATTTTTTAATAAATAATTTTATTTATTAAAAATAAAATAATATTTTTACAATGATTATGAATATTATATTAATTTATATATTTTTTTTTATTTTATTATATAAATATACTATTTCATTATTTAAATAATGATGTACATCAATTTCAGAAACTTTATATAATACTAATGATATACCATACTCTTTTATTAAATTTTGTAACTTTATTGCTTCATTATCATGTATATTTTTATACATTAATGCACTTGCAACTCCGTATAATAAATATTTATAAGATAAATTAAATTGTATTGCTTGAATAATGGGTTTTATTAATCGATCTTGTTTTTTTAATTTATTTATTGGATTTCTTCCAATCCTTAATAAATAATCTGTAATATTTTTATTATTAAAACGATCAAATACACTAGAAATATATATATCATTTTTATCAATGATTTGATTATATTTACTATTTAATACATTCATACTTTCTTTCATTGATTGCTGAACAATATTTTTAACATTCATATCATTAATAGCCTGATATGTCGTTTCATATCCATGAAGTAAACCAAAATATGCTAAAATTGCATGTCCAGTATTCAGAATAAAAAATTTTCTATCTAAAAAAAAAGATAAATTCTTAGTTTTAACTATACCAACAATATGCTTATAACATCCTTTATATTGTTTTTGATCAATCACCCATTCATAAAATGGTTCAACTGATACATCTAAACAAGAGGGATGATTATAATCATTATTATGATTAGTTAAAGGAATTATTCTATCTACACAAGAATCAATAAAACCAATATAATTATGACAATATTGATGTATATGTAATGGAAGCATTTTTAATACGATTTTTTTAAATTTAGTCCCTCCTAAAACTATATTTTCACATACAATTATATTTAATACTTTTTTATGGTTTTTTTTAAATCTTATGATAATGTTATTAACAATTTTAATAGCAACTGTATATAAATTATTTACTCCTACAGAAATAGTCACTAAATCTACACAAAACAAATAATCACTGAAATAATGAGAATTAACATCAATACATTTTACATTAAAAATATCTTGAAAATAACGATTTTTATTTCCAATTATATTAATTCTATATTTATTAAATTTATTAATTAATTGAATTAAGTTTGTATCAACATCAGCTAAATATACTTCATAATCTGATTTTTGTAATATAGGAACAACTAAACCTCTTCCAATATTTCCTGAACCAAAATGTAAAGCTTTCATAAAAAACCTCATGTCTTTATCAACATTTTTGAAGAAAATTTAATATAATTTGATAAAAAATTTATGAAATTGTATAAAAAAGTTGGAAAAAATATTTATAAAAAAACTTTTATAATTTTTTTTTTATCATTAGTAGTCATTAAATTATTTAAAATTATAGGATCATCTAATGCATTAGTAATTTTACTTACAACATGTAAATGTTCATTATTATTTGCAGCAATACCAATCACTAATTTAGCAATATCATCTTTATGATCACCAAACATCACACCTTCAGGAATTTGTACAAATACTATACCTGTTTTTTTTACAAATTTTTTTCCTTCTAATGTTCCATGTGGAATTGCAATACATTCCCCTAAATAAGTGGTAGATAATTTTTCTCTTTCCAACATCGAATCAATATATTCTTTTTGCACATAACCCAATTTATATAAATGTTCTCCTACAAATTGAATTACTGTTTCTTTATTTTTCATTGTGCAATTTAAAAAAATATTTTCTTTTGATAAAATAAACATTTTTTCTGTTTGCAATTTTATATTATTTTTATTTTCAGATATAGTTGTTTGTATATTATTTTTTTGATATACAAATACTTCATTAATAATTTTTTTATACATCTCTACATCAAGAAAATTAGTAATAGAATAATGAAGAGAACTGGGAGCTTTTTTCTTTGCTCTTTCAGTTAAAAATTTATGAGTAATTACTAAAATATTAGGATCATTTGGTAATAAATTAATGGCAGAATTTGAAACTAAAATATTCGCAACATTCATTTTTTTTAATTCTCGACTAAATATATTAGATGCTAAAGCACTCGATCCTAAACCTGCATCACAAGCAACAATAACTTGTTTTATTATATTATTTTGTACAGTAGATTTTTTTTTAACATTAAAATCTAAATGATTATTTTTTAATTCTTCACTATCATATAGTGTACTTTTAATAACATTAGTTGCATATTTTTTTTTATTATATTTATTTAATGTAAGATTATCTATGTATATCAAAAATAAAGATATAAAAAATGATACCAAAAAAGAAATAAACATTACTAATATATTCACAACATATGATCCAGGAGGAGTCATAGCTAATATAGATAAAATAGAACCTGGAGATACTATAGAATATATACCTCCTTTAAAAGTTACTAAAAGAAATGTACCAGCTATACCTCCACATATTAACGGAACAAATAATTTTAAATTTTTAAGAACATACGGAAAATATATTTCGTGTACTCCTCCAAATAAATGAATTAATGCTCCATTTAAAGCAAATTTTTTAACATTTCTATTTTTTCCTAAAACAGAAAATGCAAATAGTATTCCAGCACCAGGACCAGGATTAGACTCTATTAAAAAAAAAATAGATCTATTCGAATCATGTATTTCTTGCATTCCCAATGGAATACAAAAAGTATAATTTATAAAATTATTTAAAAAATATACTTTAGACGGTTCAACAAATATTGAAATTAATGGAAAATAATGAAAATCTATTATTGTTTGAGTAACAAAAAATATCATATAAGATACATATTCAAACAATGGAGTTATAATATATAAAGAAACAAATAACAATAAAATAGTTATAATACTATTAGAAAAACTAATTATTATCATTTCAAAACCACTTTTTACATTATTTTTAAAATAAATATCATTTTTTTTAATTAACCATCCTACCAAAGGACCAATTAATATTGCAGGTAAAAACATGTTTGAAAAAGAAAATAATACCACTCCTAAAACAACAATACTTGCAATAACTCCACCTTTGTGTTTTGCAATTGATGCCCCTCCGGTATATGCAAGTAAAATAGGTATTAAATACAAAATAATAAAATTACTAATTTTTTCTATATTTTCATTGGGAAACCAGCCTAAAGTAGAAAAAAAAGAATGTAAAAAACCATATATTATAAAAACTGTCATATTTGGCATAATTATGCTACTTAAAAAATATACTATTTTTTTAAGCATCGAATATTCCTTAAATATTTAATATCTTCGTTAAAATAAACAAAAAAGTTAATAAAAATTATTAACTAATTTTAATTTTTTTTTCTTTTTTTACATAAATTTATTATATTATTAGTTGAAGTATCGTATTTAATTGTCGAACAACTACTTGTTATATCAGCATAAATTTCACTTGCAAGTTGTTTACCTAATTCTACTCCCCATTGATCAAAACTAAAAATATTTAAAATTACACCTTGCACAAAAATTTTATGTTCATATAGAGCAATTAATGATCCCAAAGAAAATGGATTTAAATGATTTAATAAAATTGAATTACTAGGATGATTTCCTTGTAATGACTGAAAAATATGTAAAAAATCTTTATCTTGATTATGATATTTACATTTCAAAAAATTATCATTACTTCCAAAAGCTAATGCTCGAGTTTGTGCAATAAAGTGTGCAGTTAATCGATTATGATGTTCTAATAATGTATGATTAGGTGTTATAGAAATAATAAAATCACACGGAATTAATGTAGTTCCTTGATGCAACATTTGATAAAATGCATGTTGTCCATTTGTTCCAGGAGAACCCCAAATGACCGGACATGTCTTCCATTGTACTCGTTTACCTAATCTATTGATTGATTTACCATTCGATTCCATAACTGCTTGTTGTAAATAAAAGGGGAAATTTATCATATTTTGATCATATGGAAAAATAGCTTCTGTTTCAGTATTAAAAAAATTCATGTACCAAATACTAATTAAAGCTAAAATTACTGGAATATTATTATAAAATTCATTATGAAAAAAATGTTGATCCATATTATAAGCACCATCTAATAAACTTAAAAAATTGTCAAATCCTAAAGATAAAACAATAGATAAACCAACTGCAGACCATAAAGAATATCTTCCCCCTACCCAATCCCAAAATTGAAAAATATTTTCTCGTGGAATTCCAAAACTTATAGTTTTAGTTATATTTTCTGAAACAGCAATAAAATGTTTAGCAAGAATTTTTATATTTTTTAATTTTGTTCTTTTAAAAAACCATTCCTTTGCATAATGAGCATTAAATAATGTTTCTTCTGTATTAAAAGTTTTAGATACAACTATAAATAAAGTTGTTTCGGGGTTCACTTGATCAAGTACACTTTTTATATGAGATCCGTCAATATTAGAAACAAAATGTATTTTTAAATGATTTTGATAATCTTTTAAAGATTCTACTACCATCTTAGGTCCTAAATCTGAACCTCCAATACCTATATTAACAATATCAGTTATATTTTTTTCAGTATATCCTTTCCATATTCCTTGAATGACTGTATCAGAAAAATTTTTAATGCGATTCAGTTCATCATGAATTAAAGGCATAACATTTAAATTACCAGAAAATATAGGATGAATTGTTCGATTACGTAATGCAGTATGTAATACAGATCGATTTTCAGTAACATTGATTTTTTTTCCTTCAAACATTGCATTAATGGCACTTCTTAAATGAGTTTCTTCACATAATTGAAATAAAAGATTCAAAGTTTCTTCATTTAATCGATTCTTAGAAAAATCAATAAAAATCGCATCTTGAAAGTTTCGAAACATCGTCTTGTATCTATTTGGAAATTTATCAAAAAAATTTTTTATATGTATGTTTTTGATTTCAATAAAATGTTGTTGAAGTTTTTTCCACGCATCTGTATTAATTGGGTTAATATTTTTCATATTTTTTAGTAAACTCGTTATAGTTTGTTAAATTTTTTTTAAAAATAATGTTAAAATTATGAAATAAAAATAATAAAAATTATTGATTATACATATAACTTACTACTATTTTTATAAAAAAAGTATGTTAATTTTATTTAATTAAAAAACATTAAATCTTTTTCAAAAAATGAAATAAACACTTCACAACATTATAAATAAGATAACTTAAAATGAATCAAAAAAATTTGATTTGGCTAGATTTAGAAATGACCGGATTAGATCCGAACATAAATAAAATAATAGAAATTGCAACAGTCATTACTGATCATCAACTAAACATTCTAGATATAGGTCCAATCATGGCTATTTATCAAAACCATACTATATTAAATAAAATGGATCCATGGAATATTACTACACATACTCAAACAGGATTAATAAAAAAAGTAAAAAATAGTACTATTAATGAATATCAAGCCGAAAAAAAAACGATTGAGTTTTTAACAAAATGGGTAAAACCACAATGTTCTCCTTTATGTGGAAATACTATAAATCAAGACAGAAACTTTTTAAAAAAATATATGCCTAAATTAGAATCATACTTTCATTATCGTAATATCGATGTCAGTACATTAAAAGAATTAGCAAAAAGATGGAAACTCGAAATAACTCATAATATAAAAAAAAAAAAAACACACTCTGCTTTATCAGATATATATGATTCAATAGAAGAATTATTATTTTATAAAAAATTTTTTATAAAAAATTAAAAAAAAAATTTTTTTTTAATTTAAATTAATAAAATAATATGTTAAAGTTATTCTAATTAAGAAATATTTTTATATTGCGGGAATAGCTCAGTTGGTAGAGCACAACCTTGCCAAGGTTGAGGTCGCGAGTTCGAATCTCGTTTCCCGCTCAAAAAAATATTCATCAATACATTATTCAATTAAAAAATATTTTTTATTTATTAAAATAATAAAGAAATACACATTTTATAAAAAAAATATTATTGAGAATTTTTTATATTAAAATTATGATTAAATTTTTTATTAAATTTTTCTATTCTACCTCCTACATCAGTGCTTCTTTGTTTTCCTGTATAAAAAGGATGACATTGAGAACATACATCTAAATGAATGTTTTTTTCTATTGTAGAAAAAAAATTAATTATGTTACCGCAAGAACATATAGCTTGCACTTTATTATATTGTGGATGAATATTTTTTTTCATAATAATTCCTAATATGTTATCATTTAATAGTAAATTTAAAAAATTTAATTAAATTTAAAAATATTTATTAAATAAAAATAAATTGTGCTATTAATACTATATAAAAATAAAATTAAGTTCAATAACAATTAAAAATAAAATATTATTAATAATAAGAAATAAAATAAAAAACTTATTTAAAAAAAAATAATTATATAATATAAATTAAAAATAATGATCAGATAAAAAAATTATAATTTTTTATTATATTTACAGTTAATATAATTATTAAATTTAAATTTCAATTATTATTTAATAAATTTAATTATAAATATATATGAAATCACTCTACCCTTCTCGAAAACAAAAATATAACTTATCAAAATAATATACAAATGGTTTATATTATACATTAATCACTTGAATTCAAAAAAAATACATAAATATATATTGTTAAACCACTTAACATAGCAATTTTATTGCTATACTTCCAAAATAACATTTTATTTTAAAAAGAGAATCATGTAGTGACAACAATATTAAGCGTGAGGTTAAATAATACTGTAGTAATCGGTGGTGATGGACAAGCTACATTAGGTAATACTGTAATCAAAAGTAATGTAAAAAAAGTAAGATCTATTTATAATAATAAAGTAATAGCTGGATTTGCAGGTGGTACAGCAGATGCATTTACTTTATTTGAACTTTTCGAAAGAAAATTAGAATTACATCAAGGTCAATTACAACGTTCAGCTATTGAATTAGCTAAAGATTGGAGGTCAGATCGAATATTAAGAAAATTAGAGGCTTTATTAGCCGTAGCTGATATTCACAACTCATTAATTATTACAGGAACTGGTGATGTAATACAACCAGAAAACGATTTAATTGCAATTGGATCTGGTGGATCATTTGCTCAAGCAGCAGCAAAAGCTTTAATAGATAATACTGTTTTAAGTGCTACTGAAATTGTTAAAAAATCTTTAAAAATCGCTGCAAATATTTGTATTTATACAAATCATAATTTTACTATTAAAGAAATTTCTTCCAACAGTTAAGGATTAATCTGATGTCTAATATGACTCCTCGAGAGATTGTGAGAGAGCTTAACAGATTTATTATTGGCCAAGAAAAAGCAAAAAAAGCAGTAGCCATTGCTTTAAGAAATAGATGGAGAAGAATGCAATTAGAAAAAGAATTGCGTAGTGAAGTAACACCTAAAAATATATTAATGATAGGACCTACAGGAGTAGGTAAAACTGAAATTGCAAAAAGATTAGCAAAATTAGCCAATGCTCCATTTATTAAAATAGAAGCGACAAAATTTACTGAAGTAGGATATGTAGGAAAAGAAGTTGATTCTATAATTAGAGATTTAACTGATGCAGCTGTAAAAATAGTTCGTATGCAAGCAATAAAAAAAAATCAAACACGAGCAGAAGAAATGGCAGAAGAAAGAATTTTGCAAGTATTGATTCCTATTTCTGAAAAAGATTGGAAAAAACAAGAAAATAATCTCAATAGACCATCATCTACTATTCAAATATTTCGAAAAAAACTCAGAGAAGGACAACTAGATGATAAAGAAATAGAAATTAATATAGCTTCTACTCCTATGGGTGTGGAAATCATGGCCCCTCCAGGTATGGAGGAATTAACTAATCAACTACAATCATTATTTCAAAATTTAAGAGGAGGAAAAAAAAATAGTAGAAAATTAAAAATAAAAGATGCTTTAAAAATCCTCATAGAGGAAGAGTCTGCAAAAATACTAAATCCAGAATCAATAAAAAAAGAAGCTATACATGCTGTAGAACAAAATGGAATAGTATTTATTGATGAAATTGATAAAATATGTAAAAGAAGTGGACAAACTTCTTCCGGGTCAGAAATTTCTCGTGAAGGTGTACAACGAGACTTATTACCTTTGGTTGAAGGATGTACAGTTTCTACAAAACATGGAATGGTAAAAACTGACCATATATTATTCATTGCATCTGGAGCATTTCAATTATCTAAACCATCTGATTTAATACCAGAACTACAAGGAAGACTACCAATCAGAGTAGAATTGAATGCATTGACCGTAAACGATTTTGAACGTATTTTAACAGAACCAAAATCATCTATTACAGTTCAATATCAAGCTTTAATGCAAACTGAAGGAGTAAAAATTCATTTTACAAATGAAGGAATTCGACGTATTGCAGAAGTCGCATGGAAAGTTAATCAATCTATGGAAAATATTGGCGCAAGAAGACTATATACAGTATTAGAAAAACTAATGGAAGAAATATCATTTAATGCAAGCGATCAAAACGGCGCTGTTGTTGAAGTAAATGCATGTTATGTAGCTCAACATTTAGATGAACTGATATCAAATGAAGATCTCAGTCGTTTCATTCTATAAAAAACATAATTATATACACACAATAAGTCTCCTTCTCAGGATTGTATCTGAGATAGGGTACTTATCAAATCTTACTATACTTGTTTAATACACAAATTTGAAAATTAATATAATGAATAATTTAATTGAAGCTACATTAATTAAAAAAAAATTTTTTTCCAATAATTTATTTAGTGTTTTTTTTTCAGCTAAAATTGAAAATTTTATTCCTGGACAATATAATAGAATTATTTTTATAAATCAAAATTCAGAAAAAATACAAAGAGCTTATTCTTATGTTAATTCACCAAAAGAAAAAATTATTGAATTTTATGTAGCTTTAATTCCAAATGGAATTATAACACCACATTTATTTTCTTTATTACCTCAACAAAAAATAAATATATATCAACAATCTTTTGGTTTTTTTACATTAAAAAATATTCCAATTTGTAAACATCTTTGGATGTTTGCTACAGGAACAGCGATAGGCCCTTATTTATCTATTTTACAAGGTGAAAAAAAAATTAATCAATTTAATAAAATAATATTAATTCATGCAGTCAAATTTGAAAAAGATTTAAATTATTTAAAACTTATGTTGAAATTACAAAAAAAATATAACAACAAATTACAAATTATTACCATTCTAAGTAGAGAAAAAAAAGACGGATCATTATTTGGAAGAATACCAAAATTATTAACAGAAAAAAAAATAGAAAAAAAAGTAGATTTAAAAATTAATAAAAAAGATTCTCATATAATGTTATGTGGAAATCCTAACATGGTTAAAGAAACAACAAAAATCTTAAATTCAATATATAATCTTAATATACACACTCAAAGAAATGCTGGTCAAATTACAATAGAACACTATTGGTAAAAAAATTGTTTATATATTAAATATATATATAATGAAATGAATATCTATAAATAACTATAACAACTATATTTTAATAATATTATTTAAAAAAATTGTGTCAAAAAAGTGTTGTCAACACTTTTTTGAAAAAAAATCTTTTTTTAAAAAATTATACATATTATTTTATTTAATCATTTGGTAAAAATGATTAAATAAATATTTTCAATTATTAATTAATAGATTGTAATATTATATAATTTATTTAATAAAATATGAATATTCTATTTTTGGTGCATCATTTTTAGAAACGATAACATTTGTTTTCACACCAAATAATACTGTCTTTAATTGATTATTAGAATATTTTTTTTCTAAAATTCCTGTGTTTACACCCACAATTTTTATTGTTTGAGGATCTATTATATCAATTTTATAATGAAAAACAGGATGCTTGGGTAAAAAGTCTAACAACTCAGGATTATCTAAGAAAATACTTAAATAAGCATGATTAAATAAATTTTGATTAGCATATACAGAAATCAATTGTTGTAATTCTAAATCTGGAACTGTTTGCATAAAATCTTTAGTAAAATTTTGAATTTTAGAAGAATTCATATCTTTTCCATTAATTTGAAAATATTCATTTTCAAAATTACTTAAAAAAGTATCATGTACTTGCATAGTTTTATTCAAAATTTCATAAGTATCTTGATATGCTCGTTTTAAATCATGAACACTATGATCAGATTGCAGATGATTTAAAGAATGCCATATAATTACATTATGAGGATGATCCGATGCAATTTCATTATCATTGTACTTATTCAAATTAGAAATTATATTTTTAATAAAATCTCTTCTAGAATCAAATTGAACATTTGAATATTTTTTTTGAGGAACTTGAAGATGTGAATAATCACTATTATGATACTCTTTACCAAGATCATCAAAGGAATGTTGTAATAAAGATAAAGCTTTTATAGGAGCAGAATTGTTATTTATTAAAGACATTGATGAAAAAAAACTATCAGCATTAGTATTTTTCTGTATAAAATCTATAAAAAGATTATTAATTGAATTTGTAATATTAGTAAATATATTTGTGTCTACTGTATTTTTATTAACATTTTTTTGAACAACTTTTATTCTTTTCAAATTATTGGAATTAGTAATAGAAGAATCTTTTCTCTTATGCAAATTTGGAAAAACATTATTTTTCTTTAAATGGATAATATCAAAAGAAAGAAAAGATTTACTTTGTAAAGAATTTACTAATGGAGTAGTATCATATTTTTTTCTTGGATTTTTATTTTTATGATAAGATTCTACGATATCTGATAATGTCCATGCATTATGTCTAGAATGTTCTAAAGCTCTAATTTTAAGAGGATAAGAAGGATCTACAGAATTTATTGGAACTATATTTTTTAATTTATCATTTTCTTTTTCACAATATTGATTGTTAGATTGAATTTCTATTTTATTTAAATCTATATTATGATTAATTTTAGGTATTCTTTTAGAATACACAACAGATTTTTCTTTCGGAAATAATGCTATTACTGTGCTATTTTTAGCAGTATCATGAATATTATTTGATACAGCATTATCTGGAGGAATTAGAGAATCTTTAAATTCATTTTTAATTATTTCAAAATCGTAATATGTTTTTTCAATATTACTAAAATCTAATTTTGAAATATCATTTGGTAATGAAGTGAATGATGTCATATTAAATCCTCATTTTTTTTCCATTCTTTTTATCATATTTTTGATAAAAGTTAAAAAATTTTTTTACATTTTAAAAAAATTGATATATTTATTATATATAAATTATTATTAATATTATAATAATTCTTCTTAAAAAGAAGTTATATATGCATAAATTATATTTTTATTGTATACTCTTTATTTATTTTAAAAAAAGAAATAATCACAAAATACATTTTTATAAAAAATATATTTTTAATATTAAATATTGTGAATATAAATAAAAATAAATAAAAAATATCATTATTTTTCTCTCTTTTGTTTTAATAGGAAAAAAAATTATATATGTACATAATTATAAAATCTAAAAAAATAGAATTATGTGATTATACCAATAATCGAATTAATTCTTTTTCTATTGATTTTACAACAAAAAAATTTTTAAATCGCATTAAAAATATTCATACAAAAGAAGCTTTACCAAAAGCAGTAGGTATAAAAAATACATATTTTCCTAATATTATCGATACTACAGCAGGATTAGGAAAAGATAGTGTTTTACTTGCTGCATTAGGTTGTCAAGTAACTATGTTTGAAAGAAATCCTATAATTGCTTTTTGTTTGCAAGAAGCTTTAAAAAAAGCAAAAAAAAACACAATTATCGGACAATTTATATCTGATAATATTAAATTATTTAAACAATCTAGTTTACAAATGATAGATATTCCTGAAATAACCAAACCTGAAGTTATATATTTAGATCCTATGTTATATACATTAAAAATTAAGTCTTCACCTAAAAGAGAGATACATTTTTTAAAAAAACTGATAAAAAATGCTGATCAAGATGCTTATAAAATATTTTCAATTGCAATACAATTTGCTACTAAAAGAGTGGTGGTAAAAAGACCATTAAATTGCACATTTTTAAATAATATAAAAACAAAAAATTTTATTAAAACAAAAAAAAATAGATTTGATATTTACTTTGTGTAAAAGTATTTTTTTTAAAAAAAAAATATTTAATAATTTTAAAAAAATAGTCTTAAAATATATTAATTTTTGTAATCAAAAACATTATATTTTTAAATTAAAAATCAACATCAAAAAATTATTCATGAATAATTAATTTTCGATAAAAATAAATAAAAAAATGAAAAAAATTGTTTTTTAAATATTTTTTAAAAACTTCTATATTTATAAAAAATATATATTTTTCAAAAACAAAATATTTTTCATATTATTTATAATAATTGGATTGTTTTTTAAAAAAAAAATATTATATATATAATATCATATTTTTTATATTAATATATTTTTTTATAAAAAAATATAACAAAATAAAATATAATTAACTAATAATTATATTAATATAATTAATTAATTTATTAAAAAAAATATTTTTTATTCAAAAGTATTTAATTATATAAAAAAAAATTTTATACAATATATGTAATATTAAATATAATTTTTTTATTCTATAAAATCTAAAATTCATCATTTAATTGATTAATTAATTGTATTCCTAATACTAACATAAACATAACAAATAAAGAAATACCTATCCAATGACCTATAAACCAAAAACAACCTCCGAAAATACTACATATACTAGAACCTAAATAATAAAAAAATAAATATAAAGAAGATGCTTGTCCTTTTGATTTTGTTGCAAGAAAACCTATCCAACTACTAGAAACTGAATGAGCAGCAAAAAAACCACCAGAAAAAAATAATAAACCGATGATAATGAAATATATAATATCTAATTGTGTTAATAATAAACCAATAAGCATCATAAATAATGATGACATTAAAATTATTTTACTATGATATTGAGTAATTAATATTCCAGCTTTTGGAGAAGTATATACTCCTATTAAATATACCAAAGAGATATAACTAATCATTACTTGACTTAAGTAAAAAGGGGAAACCATAAGTCTATAAGTAATATAATTAAATACAGTAATAAAACTACCCATTAAAATAAAACCAATAATAAACAATGTAGATAAATACTTATTTTTACATTGACATATAATATTATTTAAAATAAAAACAGGAGTTACTTTACTTGCAGAAAAATTTTTAGAAACAGGTAATAATAACATAAATACAATTGATGAACATAAAGCACATAATCCAACAGAAAAAAATGCTGCATTCCAAGATAGATAATGAGTAACACTACTAGACACTATACGACCAACTAAACCACCTACTGTATTACCACTAATATATAAACCCATTGATAAACCTAAAATTTTTGGATGAATTTCCTCATTTAAATAAGACATAGCAACACCTACAACACCACTTAAAGATAAACCTATTAATGAACGTATTAAAATTACACCATACCAACTATCAGTATAGGCTGAACCCATAGTTAATAAAGAAGATAATAATAAAGATGTTCCCATAATTGATTTTCTTCCAATAGTATCCGATAATGCACCACTTATCAACATTCCTACAGCCATCATTAAAGTAGCAGAAGATAAAGATAAACTACTTACTGTTGGACTAATATTAAATTTTTTAGAAAAAATAGGCAGTATTGGTTGTACACAATATAACATTGAAAAAGTAGCAAAACCAGCTAAAAATAAAGCCACCATAACTTTATAAAAATCTTTACTAGTCTGTTTAATAAATTTTTTTTTTTTTTTAATATCCATACATTTATTTTTAGAAAAATTATCTCTATTATGTATTTCTGTATGCATATTTATTTTTTCTTGATTTCTTGTAAAAACAATCAAAATATACTCCTTTTTACAATCCGTTTATAAAAATTAAATAAATAAAAAATTGTTAAATAATAATAAGGAAAAAAAATTAATATTTGTAATAAAAATGATAACATTTATTACTTTAATTAAAGATTAAATATTTTTTAAAAAAAATTATATATAAAAATAACCTTCATATACATATTCTGTTTCTCCTATCATATTAAATATTTTTTTTTTTCTATTCCAAAAAATAGTAATTTTACCTCCATTTAATTTAACAACTACTTTTTCATTTAATAAATTATTTAAAATACCTATCGAAGCTGCAGCACACGCTCCACTACCACATGCTTGTGTTTCTCCTACTCCTCGTTCATACACTCTAACTTTTATCATATTTTTATTAATAATTTCCATAAATTCTACATTTACTCCTTCTAAAAAAAAAGATTTATTATTTAAAAATTTTCCAATATAATTAACATTAATATTGTTAATATCTTGAACAATTATTACACAATGCGGATTACCTAAAAAAACCACTCCAAAATCTACTATTAAGTTTTGATTCACTAAAATACTGTATTTCTCAGAAATCAATTGTATATTAAAATGCGAAGCATTAGGATGAAAATCTGGTTCCTGCATCCAAACTTTAACAACTTTATCATCAATATTTTCTACTTTCATGATTGTAGTGTTTGTACTTACAGTTATTTTTTTTTTAGAAATTAATTTTTCTTTTTTAATAAATTGTGATAAACATCTTACTCCATTTCCACATTGAAATACTTCTATTCCATTTGAATTAAAAATACGATAATGAAAATCTGAAGAAAATGTATTAAGAGGTGGTTCTAAAATTAAAACTTGATCACAACCAATACCAGTATATCGATTAGATATTTTTTTAATTAAATTTTTAGAAAAACAATATTTTTTGTTATAATTATTAATTATCACAAAATCATTTTTTAATCCATGCATTTTTGTAAAAAATATTTTTTTTTTATTAGTATTAAACATATTCATCCTTATATTTTTATATCTTTTTTATAAAAAAAGTTTTATTATTTATATATAATTTTATTTCATAACAATTAATTTCACATTAAAATAATAAAAAATTTTATAATAATAAAAATTCACCATTATACTAAAAATATAATAAAAAATAAATAAATTAAAAAAATGAGCTATAAAATATTATTTAAACAAAAAGATTTTTTAAATCTCTATTCAAAAATAATTTTGAAAATAGAATTACAACTTGATAATTATATAGGAAAAAAAAATCTTGATTATGACAATAACTATGATACTTTTTCAATTTTTATTGAAAACAAAAAAATAATCGTACTTAATAAAAGAGAAAATTTAAAACAAATTTGGATGGCAACTACTAAAACAGGTTACCATTTTTCATTTATAAAAGGAATCTGGATATGCATACGTAATAAAGTAGAATTTTGGTACATTTTAAATAAAGAATTAAGAATTGCCCTAAAAGGGGATATAGATATATAAAAGTTTTATTAAATAATTTTTTATATATTTTACTACTTCAGTAAAATTTTTTTTATATACAAAATGTTTTTTTATATAATAAAAAATATGTACAATATATTGTTACATGAACATTTTTTACTATCCATGGTATTTAAACAGAATGTTTAAACAAATTTTAAAAATTGCAACAAGAAACAGTCCTTTAGCATTAATTCAAGCTAGATATGTTCAACAAAAACTTTATTCTATATATCCCTTTCTACGAACTGAACTAATACCGATTCAAACTCATGAAACATCTACAATAATCAACAAATGGAAACATTATTCTAGTAAGGGAATTTTTATAAAAGCATTAGAAATTGCTTTATTAGAATATAAAGCAGATATAGCTATTCATTCAGTAAAAGATATTCCTATTATCAATATGTCTAAAAATTTGCAACTTTCTGCTATTTTAAAAAGAGGTAATCCTTTAGACGCTTTAATTTCAAATGTCTATAATAAATTAAGTGAACTTCCAAAAAATGCCTTAATAGGTACTTCAAGTTTAAGAAGAAAAAGTCAATTATTAAATTACCGTAATGATTTTATCATTAAACCTATTTATGGAAATATAGAAACGAGACTAAAAAAATTAGATGAAGGAAAATATGATGCAATTATTTTATCAACTGAAGGGATGAAAAGATTAAAATTACAAAAAAGAATCAAAGAAATTATTCCTTTAGAAATTTCTCTTCCTTCTTGCGGTCAAGGAGCAATAGGAATACAATCTCGTAAAAAAGATCAAAAAATTAATGCATTACTTAAACAAATTAATGATAAAAATAGTTTTTTAAGAGTACAAGCAGAACGTTTTTTATGTTTATATCTTAATGCTAGTTGTCATTCTCCCATAGGGAGTTATGCCACTTTTAAAGATAATCAAATAATTTTAATGGGTTTAGTAGGTACAATAGATGGGAAAACTATAATTAGGAGACAAAAATTAGGAAATCATATAGATATAAAAAAAATAAGCTTTGATTTAGCAAAAGAATTATTACAAAATGGAGCAAAAAATATATTACATGCAATTTAAATAAGAACAATATGAATATATTAATTTTGAGACCAAAAATAGATGCATTAAAATTAATGCACAAATTAAAAAAAATTAAAATAAAATCTTGGATATTTCCAATATTTACATTTAAAAAAGGAAATGATTTAAAAAAATTAAAAAAAACTATAATTTCTTTACCAAAAAATAGCGCAATTATCGCTACTTCTAAACATGCAATTTATTTTGCAAATCAATATTTAAAAAAAAACAAATTAATTGGCCAATATCTGTTTTTTATTTTACTGTAGGAAAAACTTCAGCTAAATTGTTAAAAAAAGTTACTAAAATTCCAATTCAATATCCATGGAATATTGAAAATAGTGAAAATTTAATTAAAATTATAAAAAATAACAAAAAAATTAATAAAAAAAATGTAGTTATTATAAATGGAAATATAGGAAGAATATTTTTAAAAAAAGAATTAAAAAAAGATGGATATAAAGTATTCAATTTAGAATGCTATCGAAGAAAATTAATTCAATATAATAAATATACAGAATCAATAAAATGGAAAAAAAATAAAATAAATACTTTGATAATTACTAGTTGTGAAATACTAAAAAGATTAGAATATTTATTTCATGATAACAAAAATAAAAAATGGATATATAATTGTACTATTATATGTACTGGAGAAAGAATAAAAAAATTAGCATTAAATATGGGATGGAAAAAAGTCATTTTATGTTCTAGTGCTAATAACTATGTTATTTTTCAAAAAATAAAATCTTTAAAATGGTCGGCGAAAGAGGATTTGAACCTCTGACCTACTGGTCCCAAACCAGTTGCGCTACCAAACTGCGCTATTCGCCGAAATATTAAAAATTATATCATTTTAAAATAAAAAATTCATTTTTGGGGTGATTAATGGGATTTGAACCCATGACCACTGGAACCACAATCCAGAGCTCTACCAACTGAGCTATAATCACCATATATTTTTGTAATGTTATAAAACAATCATTTATTAAATTTGCGCTTGTCAGGAATCGAACCTGAGACTTCTACCTTCGGTAGGTAGCACTCTATCCAACTGAGCTACAAGCGCATATTTTTATTATGCATATTTATTTAATAGAATATTAAAAGTTTTTATTTTTTTAAAAGATATTTAAATTCAAATAAAAATATCATAACATAAAAAAGTGTTTTTGAAAAACTATTTGATATAGAAAAATAAATTAAATATTTTTTCGATAAATAAAAATCAAAGAAAATTAAAGAACTTTTTTGTATAATTAAATATAATTGTTATATTTAAGAACGTTTCATCATATCAAAAAATTCATCATTAGTTTTGGTCATAGCTAATTTATTAATTAAGAATTCCATAGCATCTATTTCACCCATAGGATGAATAATTTTTCTTAAAATCCACATTTTTTGTAATTCTTCAGGTAACGTTAAAAGTTCTTCTTTTCTCGTACCTGAACGATTATAATCAATGGCAGGAAATACTCTTTTTTCTGCTATTTTTCTAGATAAAGGTAATTCCATATTACCAGTACCTTTAAATTCTTCATAAATAACTTCATCCATTTTAGAACCGGTATCTACTAAAGCTGTAGCAATAATAGTTAAACTTCCTCCTTCTTCAACATTTCGTGCAGCACCAAAAAAACGTTTAGGTCGATGTAATGCATTTGCATCTACTCCACCTGTTAGTACTTTTCCAGAAGAAGGAACAACAGTATTATATGCACGAGCTAATCTTGTTATCGAATCTAACAAAATTACTACATCTTTTTTATGTTCAACTAATCTTTTTGCTTTTTCAATTACCATTTCTGCTACTTGAACATGTCTAGAAGCAGGTTCATCAAAAGTTGATGCTACTACTTCACCTCTTACTAATCTTTGCATTTCAGTAACTTCTTCCGGTCGTTCATCAATTAATAAAACCATTAATACACATTCTGAATGATTATAAGCAACACTTTGAGCAATATTTTGAAGTAAAATTGTTTTACCTGCTTTAGGTGGAGCAACAATTAATCCTCTCTGACCTCTTCCAATGGGAGAAGCTAAATCTAATACTCTTGCAGTTAAATCTTCAGTAGAACCATTTCCTCTCTCCATTCTTAATCTAGAATTTGCATGTAATGGAGTAAGATTTTCAAATAGAATTTTATTTCTTGCATTTTCAGGTTTATCATAATTCACTTCATTAACTTTTAATAAAGCAAAATATCTTTCTCCTTCTTTAGGAGGTCTAATTTTTCCAGCTATAGTATCTCCAGTACGTAAATTAAAACGTCTAATTTGACTGGGAGAAACATATATATCATCAGGTCCAGCAAGATACGAACTATCTGCAGATCGTAAAAAACCAAATCCATCTTGTAAAATTTCTAATACTCCGTTTCCAAAAATATCTGCTCCACTTTTAGAGTGTTGCTTTAAAATAGAAAAAATAATATCTTGTTTTCTCATACGTGCTAAATTTTCTAATCCAATTGTTTCACCAAGAATTATAAGCTCAGAAACCGGAGTATTTTTAAGTTCGGTAAGGTTCATATTGGTGGGTTCTTAATCAACTTGAAATAATTATCTAAATATTTGAATTCATTAATAATTTTAATTACGATCTCGTCATATTAAATTAATTAATATATATTTGTTATTTTTTTATTATAATATATATAAAAAATAAAATCCATTTTTTAAAAATTCGATATTTATTATTTATTTAAATGAGTGTCTAAAAAATTTTTTAATTCTAATTTGGATAGTGCTCCTACTTTAGTTCCTAATAAATTTCCTTCTTTAAAAAATAATAAAGTTGGAATTCCTCTAATAGAATATTGAGGAGCAATATTAGGATTTTCATCAACATTAATTTTTGCTATTACTATAGTTTTTATATATTCTTGAGCAATCTCTTCTAATATAGGAGATAAAATTTTACAAGGATTACACCATGGAGCCCAAAAATCCACTAAAACAGGTTTTTTTTCTTCTAATACTAATGTTTCAAAATTTTTATCAGTAACAATAATTATATTATTATTATTCATATTTTATTCCTTGTATTAATAAATATTTGTATATTTAAAAAAGTGATTTCTAAAAAAATATTTAAAAAATAATTTTTTCATCAATTTATTGATATAAAATTTTAATCTCTTAATCTTTTAATTTTAACATTTTTTTAATAGTTTTAATATGTATTTTTGAATTCTGAAAAAAAGAAGAAATGTTTTTTTTATTTAACCATAATAAATCTTTTTGAGGTAATTCGTCTAAAAAACGACTAGGATTCATAGAAATATTATTACCATATAACATTCTTTTTCTTGTATATGTAAAAGTAAGTTCTTTTCTTGCTCGAGTTATTCCAACATATGTTAATCTTCTTTCTTCTAAACAATCTTTATTTTTGATACTAATATAATGAGGTAAAATACCTTCTTCCATTCCTATAATAAATACAAAAGAAAATTCTAACCCTTTAGAAGCATGTAAAGTCATTAAAAATATTTGATCTTGATCTATTTGTTTTATGTTTTTCTCTGAAAATTCAGAAGAATTAATTACTATTTGAGAAATAAAATTCGATAAAGCAGAAAAATTTTCTTTTTTATTATCATATACTTTTATATTTTCCATCGAATTAAGCAATAAACCAATATTTTTAATATATTCATTAAATTGAATTTGATTTTTCACAGTTTTTTTTAAAAATTGTATATATTCAATATCATCTATAATTTTTTTTAATATATTATTTGGTTTTACACTTGCAAAATTTTGTAAATCTTGAATTAATAAACATAAATTTTTTATCTTGTTACGAATTTTCATAGTGATTTTAGTATTACTATCTATGTACATTCCAATTTTATATAAACTAACATTTTTTTTTAAAGATATTGTACGCAATATAGTTGTAGTTTTATTTCCTATTCTTCGATTAGGAATATTAATAATTTTTAAAAAAGAAAAATCATCATCTGGATTAATAATAACTTTTAAATAATAAATTAAAATTTTAACAAAATTTTGATCTAATATAGATTTTTTTCCAAAAATTTGATAAGGAATATTTTTTTTTACTAAATATTTTTCAAGAATTTTAGATTGATTATTTGAGCGATATAAAATAGCATAATCCTGATAACTCGTTTTAAATTTATTACGATGTATTAATATTTCTCTTACAACTCGTTTTACTTCTTCATACTCATCTTGTGTAGCTATTACTTTCACCATTGGCCCATAATGCATATTAGAAAATAACTTTTTATGAAAAATATGAGGATTATGAGAAATTAAAGTATTAGCTATATTTAAAATTCTTCCAGAAGAACGATAATTTTCTTCTAATTTAATTACTTGTAATGTAGGAAAATCATTTTTCAATAAATTCATATTTTGAGGATTAGCACCTCTCCATGAATATATAGACTGATCATCATCTCCTACTAAAGTAAAATTATTAGAATGAATTATTTGTTTCATAAAAATATATTGAATATTATTCGTATCTTGATATTCATCCACTAACAAATATTTAATTTTTTTTTTCCATAATACTCTTACATTTTTATGTTTTTGAAACAACTTTATGGGTATAAAAATTAAATCATCAAAATCTAAAAAGTTTGAATGTATCAAAAAAGATTCATATAAATAATAATATTTTAGCCATTCTATTTTATTTTGATATTCTTGTAGTTTAGATGCATCTGAATAATTTAATAAATTATTTTTTAACATAGAAATAAATTTAAGTATTTTTTTTAAAGTACTTAGATCATACTGCGCATGTTTCTGAACAATTTTTTGTAATATATGAATTTGATCATATTCATCTATGATAAAAAAATTAGGACGAAAATCTAATAAGTGTAATGAATGTTGTATGATGTTCATTCCAAAAGAGTGAAATGTATAGATAGAACAATGAGTTGTTCTACATATTTTTTGCTGTACTCTATGTTTCATTTCATTAGCAGCTTTATTAGTAAAAGTTAATGCTACAATACTACGATCACCATAATTACATGAATTAATTAAATAAAGAATTTTTTCAGTAATGACTTTTGTTTTACCAGATCCAGCTCCAGCTAATACTAAACAAGGACGATTAATACATTGTATAGCTAATTTTTGATTAGTATTTAAATTCATAATAATATATATATTTATATATCCAATATTGTACATTTTTTAAAATATACAATATTTATATTGAGACATAAAATTGAAAAAATAAATTTTATTAATTTAATGTGAATACTATTTTTTTAAAATATTTTTTTCTTCATACCAATCATATAAGTACGAAGTTTCGAACCAATTTTTTCAATTGGATGATTTCTAATTAATTCATTAATATTTTTCAAAAAAATATTATCAATATTTTTTTCTTTTTTTTGTGATAATAATGAAATTTTTTTCAAATGTATTAAATCAAAAAATTGATTTAATATAGGAGTTGCACGTTCTTCAAATAAATAATTACCATATTCTGCAGTATCTGAAATTACTAAATTCATTTCATAAAGTTTTTTACGAGCAATAGTATTGGCAATTAAAGGTAATTCATGCAATGATTCATAATATGCTGATTCTTTTAAAATTCCTGATTCAACCATTATTTCAAAAGATAATTCTATTCCAGATTTTAAAATAGCAACCATAATTGCCCCATTTTGAAAAAATTCTTCTTCATCAATATGTACTTCCGAAAAAGATGCTCTTTCAAAGTTAGAATGTAATGTTGCTTTTCTTTTTGACAGCAATATGTGATCTTGTTGTTCCCAATCTTTCATCATATTCAAAGAAAAATCACCAGATAAAATATCATCCATATGTTTTTTAAATATAGGAGATAACATCATTTTTAATTTTTCTGAAAGTTGAAAAGCTTGAATTTTAGATGTATTTGATAAACGATCCATCATCAAAGTAATACCACCCTGTTTTAAAGCTTCAGTTAATACTTCCCAACCATTTTGAATAAATTTTACTGCATATTCTTCAGATATTTTTTCTTGAATAAGTTTATCAAAATAAACAATAGATGCTGCTTGTAACATTCCACATAAAATAGTCTGTTCCCCCATTAAATCTGATTTCACTTCAGCTATAAATGAAGATTCTAATATACCAGCATGATGACTACCAATTGATACAGCCCAAGCTTTTGCTATATTTAAACCCATTAAATTAGGATCATTTTCTTTATGTACAGCAATTAAAGCAGGTACCCCAAACCCTTTTAAATACTCAGTTCTTACTTCCGTACCTGGGCATTTTGGAGCAACCATAATTACAGTAATATCTTTTCTTATTTTTTGACCCATTTCTACAATATTGAAACCATGAGAATATCCTAAAATCGCACCGATTTTCATCAAATTTTCAATCTTTTCTATAACATTTTTATGCTGTTTATCTGGAGTTAAATTAATCACTACATCTGCATCAGGAATCAATTTTTTATAAGTATTTACCATAAAACCATTATTAACTGCATTTTTCCAGGAAGCATTTTTTGATTTAATAGAAGAATTTCTTAACGCAAAAGAAACATTTAAACCAGAATCTCTCATATTTAAACCTTGATTTAAACCTTGTGCTCCACATCCTATAATAACAATATTTTTATTTTTTAATAAAGATAGTGTTCCATCAAATTCTTTTTTTTTCATGAATCGACATTTTTTCAATTCTATATTTTTTTCACGAAAATTTAATTGATTAAAATAATTACGCATATTTATATTCCAAAGTATCAAAAGTGTATAAAAAAATCTGATTTTTTATTAAAAATATATACCTTACAAAAATTTTAATAATTCAATTAAAAATACTTTCATTAATTTATTTTAATTTTGTTAATATCTCGTACTGCTCCACGATCAGCACTCGTTGCAAAATAAGCATAAGCTTGTAATGACAGAGAAAGTGTTCTTTTTCTATATATCGGATAATAAGGAATATTTTTTCTTTCTTCTTCTATTCTTCTTAAATCTATTTCTTGTTGACTAATTTCTAATTGTATAATTCTATTTGGAATATCAATAAAAATTGTATCTCCATTTTTCACTAAAGCAATTAAACCTTTATTAGCAGCTTCTGGAGATATATGTCCAATTGATAATCCTGAAGTTCCACCAGAAAAACGACCATCGGTAATTAAAGCACATTTTTTATCTAAATGTATAGATTTTAAATAAGCTGTAGGATACAGCATTTCTTGCATACCTGGTCCTCCCTTTGGACCTTCATAACGTATTACAATAACATTTCCTGCACAAATTTCTTTATTTAATATAGCCTTAACTGCATCTTCTTGACTTTCAAAAACTTTTGCTTTTCCATTAAATACAAAATTTTCTTTTGAAACTCCAGCAGTTTTAATAACACATCCATTTTCAGCTAAATTTCCATACAATATTGCTAACCCACCTTCTTGACTAAAAGCATAATCATTTTCACGAATACATCCTGTTTTTCTATCTAAATCTAAATGTGTCCACATATAAGATTGAGAAAAAGGATGAATAGTTTTAATACCCATTGGTCCTGATAAAAACATTGATTTGACATTTTCATCATTTGTTTGTTTTATATCATATTTTTTTAAAGTTTCTGATAAAGACATACCTAAAATATTTTTTGTATGAACATTAATAAGATTAGAACGTTGTAATTCTCCTAATATACCCATTACTCCTCCAGCTCTATGAAAATCTTCCATATGATAAATAGGACTACTAGGAGAAAGTTTACATAAATGCGGAGTATTTTTAGAAAGTAAATCAATATCTTTTAATGTAAAAGAAATTTTTCCTTCTTGAGCAGAGGCTAAAAGATGTAAAATTGTATTAGTCGAACCTCCCATTGCTATATCCATAACCATAGCATTTTTAAAAGCATGAAGATTAGCAATATTTCTAGGTAAAAATTCTGTACAATCATTTTCATAAAATAATTTAGTGATATTTACTATTGTTTTAGCGGCATCAATAAACAATTTTCTTCTATTTACATGAGTCGCCAACAAAGAACCATTACCTGGTAATGCTAAACCAACAGCTTCCATTAAACAATTCATAGAATTAGCAGTAAACATTCCTGAACATGAACCACAAGTTGGACAAGCAGATTTTTCTATTTTTTTAATTAATTTATCATCTATACTGTCATCTGCACTATTAGAAATAGCATCAACTAAATCTAATTTAATATTTTTTTGCATTTTGGTAGATGTAAGATGTAACAATCTACCTGATTCCATTGGCCCTCCTGAAACAAATACAGTAGGAATATTTAATCTCATTGCAGCCATAAACATACCAGGAGTAATTTTATCACAATTTGAAATACAAATCATAGCATCAACACAATGTGCATTAATCATATATTCTACAGAATCAGCAATTAAATCACGAGAAGGTAATGAATATAACATTCCTGAATGTCCCATAGCTATACCATCATCAATTGCAATTGTATTAAAAATTTTTCCTACTCCACCTGATTTTTGTATTTCCTCTTTAACAATTACACCAATTTGATTTAAATGAATATGTCCAGGAACAAATTCAGAAAATGAATTAACAATAGCAATTATTGGTTTTTTAAAATCTGAATCAGTCATACCCGTAGCTCTCCACAAAGCACGAGCACCAGTCATATTCCTGCCTTCAGTAGTGGTACGAGAACGATATTTAATCATATTTTTTCCATTAAAAATTTTTTTGTGAATATATTTTAAACAAAAAAATTGAATATAATTTATATAATTATATTTATATTAAATTGAATAAATTCATAAAATAAATAAAAGTTATATTTTTTATAAAGAGTGGATGATGTATAATAGGAATGAAAAAAATTAGAAAATTTTTTTAAATTAACGAAAATTTATAAAGTGAATAAAACAGGGGCGGAGGGAATCGAACCCACAACTTTCGGTTTTGGAGACCGATGCTCTACCAAATTGAACTACACCCCTATACACTCATATTATATGTAATTTTCAATAATGTACAACATTTTTATTAAAATTTATATATAAAATTTTTAAAAATTCAAATATAACCAATCTCATATCTCTTACACATTTTAATAACATCAATATATAAAAATATTTTTTCTATCAATAAAAATTGATTGTAATAATTTTATTTTTTTTATAAAAAGTATTTTAAAAAAAAAATTAATTTTAAATAGGATTTATTATGGATTTACCAATTTATTTTGACTATGCAGCTACAACACCATTAGACCCAAAAGTACTTAAAAAAATGTTAGAATATCTTGATTTTAATCATAAAAAATTTGGAAATCCTGCTTCTCGTTCTCATAAATTTGGTTGGATAGCAGAAGAAGCAGTCGATTTAGCAAGACAAGAAATTGCATCCTTTTTTAATGCAGATTACCGAGAAATAATTTTTACATCTGGAGCAACTGAATCTAATAATTTAGCAATTAAAGGTTGTGCTAATTTTTATAAAAAAAAAGGAATACATATAATAACATGTAAAACAGAACATAAATCTGTTTTAGATAGTTGTAGATATTTAGAAGAAAATAATTTTCATATTACCTACCTTACTCCACAAAAAAATGGAATAATTTCACTAGAAGCAATAAAAAAAGCAATACGACCATCAACTATTTTAATTTCTATAATGCATGTTAATAATGAAATAGGTGTAATACAAGATATTCAAAAAATTAGTGAAATTTGTAAAAAAAATCACATTTTTTTTCATGTAGATGCAACACAAAGTATTGGAAAAATTCATATTGATATACAAAAAATTCATGTCGATCTTCTTTCTTTTTCTGCACATAAAATTTATGGACCTAAAGGAATAGGAGGATTATACGTACGCAGGAAACCAAGAATAAGATTAAAAACATTAATCCATGGAGGAGGACACGAGCGTGGATTAAGATCAGGTACTTTACCTGTACATCAAATTGTTGGAATGGGAAAAGCATTTCAAATAATTAAAAATATATTTAATGAAGAGAATAAAAAAATTACTCAATTAAAAAATTATTTTTGGAAAAAATTACAAAATATTAAAGAAATTTATTTAAATAGTGATCCTAATTATTGTATACCTCACATTTTAAATGTAAGTTTTAATTTTATAGAAGGGGAATCATTAATTATGGCTATAAAAGATTTAGCAGTTTCCTCGGGATCAGCTTGTACATCATCTAGTTTAGAGCCTTCTTATGTATTAAGTTCATTAGGAATAAGAGACGATTTGGCTCATAGTTCTATTCGATTTTCTATTGGAAGATTTACTACCAAAGAAGAAATTGATTATGCATACAATATCATTCAAAAAGCAGTAATAAAATTAAGAAATTTATCTCCATTATGGGAAATGTATGAAGAAGGTATCGATATTAATACAATTAAATGGGAACATAATTAATATCAAAAACATTTAAATTCTTTAAAAAAAGAGAAATAAATTTTATGTCATATAGTAAAAAAGTTATAGAACATTATGAAAATCCTAAAAATGTAGGATCCTTCTCAAAAAGTGACTCTACAGTTGGTACTAGTTTAGTAGGAGCCCCATCCTGCGGAGATGTAATGAAGTTACAAATTAAAGTGAACAAAAAAGGTATTATAGAAGATGCTTGTTTTAAAACATTTGGATGTGGATCTGCCATTGCTTCTAGTTCATTAATGACAGAATGGGTGAAAGGAAAATCATTAGATCAAGCTATGCAAATAAAAAATACTCACATAGTTAAAGAATTAGCATTACCACCAGTAAAAATTCATTGTTCTATATTAGCAGAAGATGCAATTAAATCTGCAATTGAAGATTATAAAAATAAAAATCATTTAAATTAAATTTAAATCACACTATAGTGTTTAAACTATAGTGTTATAAATATAAGATATATAAAATAATAATATATAAATATTTTTAGGAGTAATATTATGAATTATTTTCAAATGTTCAATTTTCCAGTAATATTTAATTTAAATATACAAGAAATTAAAAAAAAATTTTATCAACTACAAAAGAAATATCATCCAGATTTGTCGATTTACAACAAAAAGGAAAAAAACATTAATAAATTATTGTTACTTTCCTCTACTGTTAATAAAGCATATAATATTTTAAAAAATCCTATTACTAGAGCTGAATATTTAATATCTCTATATACCAAAAAAGAAGACACAAAATTAAAACAACATACTCAAAGAAAATTCTTAAAACTACAATTTCAATTGTATGAAAAATTTGAATATTTAAAAAAAAAAAAACAAGATTTAAATATTTTCTATACAGAAATAAAAATATTAGAAAAAAAGTTTTTTAAAAAAATGGAAAAAAAATTATATGAAAAAAAATGGAGTGAAGCTAATATATATTTAGAACAATTAAAATACTTTTATCAATTTCAAAAATTTATTTACAAAAAATAATTATTTCACATTAATATTAAACAATAAAATTTTTCTCATCATATAAGTATCACACATAGGTACATAATAATTATTATGACAACTATAACATTCATATTAAACAAAAAAAATAAAATTGAAAAAAAAAATGTTACAGCTAAAAATGGAGAAACAATTTTAGATGTTGCTTTAAAAAATAACATTTATATAGAACATGCATGTGAAAAATCTTGTGTCTGTACCACTTGTCATTGTATTATCAAAAAAGGTTTTTTATCATTATCTACACCTTCAGAAAAAGAAGAAGATACATTAGACAAAGCATGGGGTATACAAGAAAATAGTAGATTATCGTGTCAAGCTAAAATAGGAAATAAAAATATCACTGTAGAAATCCCTCAATATTCATTAAATTATTCTAATAAATCATCATAAAAAATTAATTATGAATATAAGGATTATTAGTGTTTTTAAAAATTAATTTAATCGATGTTCCAATTAATTGTAATTCTTTTTGAAACATATTTGTTAAATATGCAACATAATTATTATTTAATAAATGTGTCTTATTGCCATATATAACAATTATTTTAGAATATGAATAATTACATTTTTGTTCTGGATGTGCAAATTTTAATTTAATTTTTTTTCCTTGTATCATTGGAGGCTGTTTTTTTTTCAATATTTTATGTAACAACTTTGTTAAAGTAGAAGTATACAATACAGTTGTCATAGATTTATATACTTGACTAATCACTTTTTTTATATAATAAAATATTGTTTTATTAAACAATCCAGAAATAAAAAGTATAGGAATATGAGGAATAAAATGTAACACTCTCAGAACATTTTTTTTAAAAAAACTTTTTTTATGTGATGGAATTAAATCCCATTTATTTATCAAAATTACAAAAGGTTTTAATTGTATTTTCAAATAACGTATTAAAAATAAATCTTGATATGATAATTCTTCTGAAGAATTCATTACTAAGATAGATAAATCACTTTTAATAACACTTTTTATTGTTTGTTTCACTGCATTTTTTTCTATCGATTGTATATTTTTCTTTTTTTTTCTTATCCCTGCTGTATCAAAAAATATATATTCAATATCTTTATATATATAACTAGTTTGAATACTATCTCTAGTTGTTTCTGGACGATCAGAAGTAACCATCCTATTTGTTTTTAAAATATTATTAATTATTGTTGACTTTCCTACATTTGGCTTACCTATAATAGCTATACGAATTGTTTTTAATTTATTTTTAATATTTTCATTATTAATGAATAATCGATATTTTTTATTATTTGTAATAAATGTCTTAATATAAGGAAGTAAAATTTTATTTTGAAAAAAACTAATATTAATTTTTTTTTTTGCAGAAATAAAATAAGTATTTTTAAATCCTAATAATAAAAAATCATATAAAACATTATTTAAATTAATGGAATCAATTTTATTAACTAAAAGAAATACCGGCTTATTCTTTTTTCTAATCAATTTTGATAAATCATTGTCATATGACACACAGCCCTCTTGAGCATTCACTAAAAAAAAAATAATATCTGATTCTTCTATAACATGATGTAAATTTAACCATTCTGAAGAGTTATATTTTTTTTTTATTAGATCAACACCAGGAGTATCAATGATAATACATTTTATATTCATCACAGAAAAAATAGTTTGATATTGACGATCTCTTGTAGTATTTCTTAAAGAAGAAACAATAGCATTGTTACACGATGCTAAACAATTAAACAAACTAGATTTTCCGACATTCGACCTACCAATCAAAACAATTTTTATTTCCATTTTTTTATTCTTCTACTATAAACTTTATTTTTTCAACTTATGTAATACAACAAGTTTGTATTTTCATTGTTAAAACTTTTCTTAAAGTATTATTTTTTTCTAATTTTAATGCTGTTTTCCAAAATTTCAAAGCTATCTTCTTTTTATTTAGACAATAAAATATATCTCCTTTCATATGAAAAATTTCTGAATTCAAATTTTTATTTTTAATAAGATTTAATGTTTGTAACGATGAAATAAAATCATTTTTTTGTATATTAATTTTGGCAATCTTAATTCTTATGTAATCCAAAAAAAATTGTTCTTTTGTTGATTCTAGTCCTTGCTGTAATATTTTAATAGATTGGTTTAAATCTTCTTTATTTAAATAAAAATTAGACATTTTTAATACAGTCAGTAAACCATAAATATTTTTATTTCTATTTATAAAATTTGTGTTTTGTAGTTCAAATGTTTTTTCATTTATAAAATTTTTACGATTTAAATCATAAAATTGATGAGCAATAACAACTGAATTATCTTGTTTATGTTGTTGATTAATTCTGTGTGTTTTATTATATGTTGATAGCAAAAAGAAAAAAAAACATATACACATTACAATATTTTTTAAAAAATCTTTTTTTCCATTTGTGATATACATAAGTAAACTGCTAAAAATTTTCATAATTTTTTTATGCTCTTTATATTAAACAATGTAAAATAAAACAGTATTCTTTATACTTAAAATTATTGTATTCTAATAAAAATTAGACAATAAATCAAAGAATTACTTAATAATATACTAACTTTTTTAATAAATATATAAAAATTATATCATTTAAAATATCTTTTTGAATATATCTATCATTTTTGTAAAATTTTATTAAAAAATTAAATATATTAATTTTTTTAAGTAATATAATTAATTAAAAAATGTAAAAATAAATAAATCAAATAAAAAATTTTACAATAATATTT
>NZ_CP034853.1 GCF_005080825.1 Buchnera aphidicola (Thelaxes californica)
TCATAATTTTTTCTATTTTTTAAAACTCCATCTTGATGAATACCAGAAGAATGTACAAACGCATTACTTCCTATAATTGATTTGTTTGATGAAATGGGGGTATTACATAATTGACTAATTAGTTGACTTGTTCGATAAATTTCATTGTGTTTTATATTTGTATGAACATTTAACCAATCTTTTCGAATTTTAATAATCATTATTGTTTCTTCTAATGCTGTATTTCCAGCTCGCTCTCCAATTCCACTAATAGTACCTTCAATTTGACGCGCACCTGCTTCTATAGCAGCGATCGCATTTCCTCCCGCTAAACCTAAATCATCATGACAATGGGCTGAAACAATAGCTTTATCAATATTAGGAACTTTATTAAACAAAGTCATAATAATTTTTTTAAATTGACTAGGTACGGTATGTCCAACAGTGTCAGGAATATTAATTGTTTTAGCTCCTGATTTAATTACATTTTCTACAATTCTACATAAATTATCTATAGATGTTCTTCCTGCATCTTCGCAAGAAAATTGTACATCATCAGTATATTTTAAAGCTATTTTAATAGAATCAACTGCCATACTAATTATGTCATTAAAACTTTTTTTTAATTTGTATCGAACATGTAAATCTGAAGTTCCTAAAAAAAGATGAATACGAAATTGTTTTGCTAGTGACATAGATGCAGCAGCAATTTCAATATCTTTTTTAACACAACGAGCCAAACTACATATTTTACTGTTTTTTATTTTTTTCGATATTTCGGTAACAGATTTAAAATCTCCTGGTGAAGAAATAGGGAACCCTGCTTCAATAATATCTACACCTAATCTTTCCAAAGATACTGCAATTTGCAATTTTTCTTTTACAGTTAAACTCGCTTGTAATGATTGTTCACCATCTCTTAAAGTTGTGTCGAAAATAATAACTTTTTGGCTCATTAAATTCCCTCTATTTTTTCTTTTAAGAGCTATTTTAAAATTTTTTTATATATAAAAAAATTTTTAATATTTTATTTTTTATAACTAAAAAATTTAGGAATAGTTGATTCATAATTTTTAATTTCATTTAAATGTTGTAATGTAAAATCAATTTCATCTAATCCATTTAAAATACATAATCGATGAAAATTACTTAATGAAAAATAATATTTTTTATTATGAATAATTATGTAGTTTTCTATTAAATTTATTATAACCTCTAATGTTTCTTTTTTTTTTAATAATAAAAAAATAGAATCAATTATTGCTATATTTAAAGTAATGAGTAATAATTGATTGTTAAAACTATTAGTATAAAAAATATCAGAATAACTTGAAGCAATAATAACTTTTATTCCATAATCTAATAAAGCCCAAACCGCGTGTTCTCGAGATGAACCACAACCAAAATTATTTCTTGTTAATAATACAGTTGCATTTTTATAACATTCTTTATTTAAATTAAAATCTGGATTTAAAATTTTATTATCACAATCAATATATTTCCAATTATTAAATAAATGTTTTCCAAATCCTTTTTTTGTTACTTTTTGTAAAAATTCTTTTGGAATAATTGCATCAGTATCAATGTCAGAAATATTTAATGGAAGAAGAAATCCTTTATAAATAGAAGTAATATTCATTATTATATATTTTACCTATAAAAAAAAATTAAAAATTTATTGTTCTTATATCAACCAATTTTCCAAAAATAGCTGCTGCTGCTGCCATCATTGGACTAACAAGATGAGTTCTACCACCTCTTCCTTGTCGATCTTCAAAGTTTCTATTACTTGTAGAAGCACATCTTTCTCCTGCATTTAATGTATCTCCATTCATAGCTAAGCACATGGAACAACCAGGGTTTCTCCATTCAAAACCTGATTCAATAAATATTTTATCTAACCCTTCTTTTTCCGCTTGTTTTTTTACTAATTTTGAACCTGGTACAATAATTGCTTGTACGTTTTTTGAAACTTTTTTATTAACGGCTATTTTTGCTGCCATCCTTAAATCTTCAATTCTTGAATTAGTACAAGAACCTATAAATACTTTATTAATAGGAGTATTTATTATTTTTTGATTAGGTTTTAAATCCATATATTTTAAAGCTTTTTTGTAAGATTTTTGTTTTTCAACATCTTCTAATTTTTCTGGGTTAGGAATATTATCAGTAATATTTATAGTATGTGCAGGAGTAATTCCCCAAGTTACTTGCGGTTCAATATATGAAATATCAAAGTTTACAATTTTATCAAATTGTGCATTTTTATCAGTTTTTAAAGTTTTCCAAAATTTTATAGCTTGATCCCATTTTTCTTTTTTTGGTGAAAAGGGTAAATTTTTCAAATAATTATATGTCATTTTATCAGGTGCAATTATACCTGATTTTGCTCCCATTTCTATTGCCATGTTACATATAGTCATTCGACTTTCCATAGTTAGTTGATCAATTACTTCACCTGAAAATTCAATTACATAACCTGTTCCTGCGTTTGTTCCTAATTTTTTAATAATATGTAAAATAATATCTTTTGAAGTAATATAAGGATGAATCTTTCCATTAATTTGAATATTCATTGTTTTAAAACGAGGTTGTTTTAAAGTTTGCGTAGCTAAAACATGTTCTACTTCTGAAGTTCCGATACCAAACGCAAGTGTTCCAAAAGCACCATGAGTAGAAGTATGAGAATCTCCACAGACAATGGTCATACCGGGTAATGTTAAACCTTGTTCTGGTCCTATTACATGAACAATTCCTTGATTAATGTGGTTTAAACCATATAATTGAATATTAAAATCTTTACAATTTTTTATTAATGTTTCCATTTGAATACGAGCCATTTCTCCAGACGAATAAATATCATCATTTATAGTAGAAACATTATGATCCATGGTGGCAAAAGTTTTATGAGGAGCATATACTTTTCTTTTTTTATTTCTAAGAGAATAAAAAGCTTGAGGAGATGTTACTTCATGTAATAAATGAAGATCTATATAAATAATTGGTATTTTTTCATTTTCTTCATAAATTAAATGAGAATTATATAACTTTTCGTATAAAGTATATCCCATATTTTAAACCTTTTTTAGAAGTTGTTCGCTTATTTTATTTCCCATTTCACTTGTCGATATATAATTTTTATTTTTTTGAACAAGATCTAATGTTAAATTATTATTATATAGTGTTTCACTTACAGATTCTTCAATTAAAGATGCTATATTGGGTAAATTCATTGAATAATTTACTAGCATAGATAAAGAAAGAATTTGTGCAATAGGATTAGCTATATTTTTTCCAGTAATATTAGGTGCAGAACCTCCAGCTGGTTCATATAAACCAAAATTATATTCGTTTATACTTGCAGATGGTAACATACCTATAGAACCACTTAGAGCAGCACATTCATCAGATAATATATCTCCAAATAAATTGGAGCATAAAACGGTATCAAATGTAAAAGGTTTTTTAATTAATTCCATTGTGGCATTATCAATATACATATGTGTTAATTGTATATCAGAATAATCTTTTGACATTTTATCTACAACAGAACGCCATAATGCAGAACTTTTTAAAACATTAGCTTTATCTATAGAAACTAATTTTTTTGTTCTTTTTTGAGCAATTTGAAAAGCTATTTTTGCAATTCTTTGAATTTCGTATTCAGAATAAATTTCTGTATCATATGCATATTTTTTTTTTTGATCATATTTAGATTTTCCGAAATATATACCACCTGTTAACTCTCTGATACAAATTAAATTAAATCCTTTTTTAGAAATCTCAGATTTTAATGGAGATAAATAATGTAGTTTTTTATTTAAATTACATGGTCTAATATTTGCAAACAAATTAAATTTTTTTCTTAAATTTAATAATCCAGCAATTTCAGGTCTTTTCTCTATTGGCATATGATTCCATTTATCTCCTCCAACTGCACCAAATAAAATAGAATCAGAATTTTTACATCCATTTAAAGTATTTTCGGGTAAAGCATTATTATGTTTATCTATTGCGATACCTCCAACATCATATTCAGATGTTTCGATAGGTAAATTAAATTTTTTTTTCAATATTTCAATAATTTTATATGCTTCTTGCATTATTTCTGGACCTATTCCATCTCCAGATAAAATTGCAATTTTGTGTTTTTTTTTCATTTTTTGCTCTTAAAAAAAATAATAAATATTTTTAATATAAAACTTTGAAAAATAAATAATTTTTTTTGTAAAAATTAAATTTAAAAAACTTTATTTTTAATTAACCTTGTTTTTATTAACAATAAATTTTATAAAAATGAAAAGCTTTTATAAATTTTTTCGATTATATACTAATAAAATATTTATGTAAATAATATAAAATATTTTTTATGTTATTTTTCTTTTTTATATATTTTTATTTTATTGTAATTTTGCATTTATTATATAAAATGCATATAAAAAAAAAACTTACTTGCATTTATATAAAAAAACAAATTTTTGTTATGAATTTTTTATAAAAAAATAAATAAATTAATTTAATTTTTAAATTAAAAAAAATTTAGTATTTATTAGGAATAATACACAATAAATTATATATTTATATATAAAATCATTAATTAATAATAACAAATTTAAGGAATATCTGGATAAGGAGAAGAAACGAGTTTTTTCAAATAAAAATATTCGATATTAACTTGTTTTTTTAATCCTTCTGCACCCATATGTATTAATTCAGATATAGAATATTCTTTTACCAATAATCTTAATATTTTTTGTTTTGCATCTTTTTCTTCTAATGACAACATAAGTTTAGCTTTTCTTCTTTTTTTTAAAAAAGAATAACGTGATTCTCTATATTTTAATATTCCACGAATACGTTGATCTTTTCCTCTTTTTTTTGCTTCTTTAGGTGAAATTTTTTGAAAACCCTTTTCAATTAGTTGTTTATTAATCCATCCCAATTGTTGCATTTTAGCTTTTTGTAATTTAATTTTAGGTACTTCAAATAATAAAAAAAACAAGGGAGTTAAAGTAATCATTTTTGGCATATAATTATTTAAAATAGAATCCCATTTTTTTTCACATTTTACAAATCCCATAGGTTCCATAAAATGTGTTATTAATCTAGAAGCTCTAGTTATAGATTTATTACCAGCCTTAGATATAGTTGATAACCCGCATTCATCAGATAATTGTTCTACTGAAGCTTGAACTATTTCTGAAGACAAATTGAAATGATAAATCATTGCCAATACCATTGCCCTCATAGCACAAGCCCTGTGTTCATTAAGTCTTCTTGAACGATGATATAAAACTCCTGTATGAGGGTTTTTTGGCTGTATAGTGTAATGTAATACACCTCTAGCTACATCAATTTCAGAAGCTTTTTTCATTGCATAACGAATAAAATAAGGTCTTTTTTTATCCCTTTTAGGAGGGGTAAATATAGGATATAAATTATTTATGTAATTTTTTCTTTTTGACATCTTTTTTTTAAATTAAATTAATTAATTAAATTTATTGAATAAATAAAAAATTTAAAAAAAATATTTTTTACTTATTTTTTTTAAGATAATGTATTCTTTATCTACTTTTTTTTTTAATCCACTAAAACCCATTTCAGTTAATTCAATAGTGGAATAATGATTTATTAAAACAGTTAGTATTTTTTTTTTTGCTTGTTTTTCATCTAAGTTAAATAACTTTATTATTTCTTGTTTATTCACAAAATATTCCAAGTTACTTGTTATTAGTTTTTAATTGAATGTATCATAAATTTTTAAAATTATTTTATTAAATAATAAAATTAAATAATTATATTATTTTAATTTTTTATTTACTAATTTTATATTTTATAGATGTAATGAATTTTCAAAAATTTAATTAAAATATTAATTATCAGAATTAAATAGAATCTAACAATTTTAATTTGTTAAATATTAGTGTAATTATAACTTACTTCATTAAATTCTGATAATTTAATTAAAATAAAATTTATTATGAATATATATTTTTCAGTATATTATCTATATTTCAAGATATTGATATGTACTTTTTAAAAAAATAATATTTTTACTGTATGTAAAAATATTAAAATAAAAATTTTATGAAATATTTATTAAAAAATTGTTGTTTTATAATATTTTATATTTTTCATTTTTAGATCAAACAATAAAATTCATAAATTAATTATTATATAGTTGTTTTTATAAAACAGACACTGTTTTTCTAAAAAATTTTTACTTTATTATATGTAAAATAAAAATTATTTCATTTCAAGTTAGAATTTTACCATTAAGAATTTTTTTTTTCAATAATAATATTCATATTTAAGTATAATGTTTTTTGCTCATTTTATCTATATACGCCATTCCAAAAGCGGATAATACAAAAGTTAAATGAATAATGACGCACCACATAATTTTATTATCTGAAATTTTTTCAGCATCCATAAATAACCTAAGTAAATGTACTGAGGATATTGCGACTATTGATGAAGCCACTTTATTTTTTATAGAATTAACATCCATAGTACCCATCCAACTTAATCTTTTTTGGTTACTAGATATTTCCATTTGCGCAATAAAATTTTCATATCCTGAAAACATTACCATCACTAATAACCCCCCTACTAAAGCGATATCAATTAAAGAAAGAACAATGAGAACTAATCCTGACTCAGACATAGTTAAAATTTCAGGTATAACACAAATAATTTGTTGAAAAAATTTCACCGTTAACAAAACAAAACCAAAAGATAAACCAATATAAACAGGAAACATTAACCAACGTGAAGCATAAATAATATTAGCAATTTTTTTTTCCACTCTTTTTCCTTACTGATTAAATATATAAATTTTTATCAAATTTATATAAAAAAAATTTTATTTTTTAAAAAAAAAAGATTGAAATAACTAATTAAAGCTCTATATAGAGATATGTATAGTTTATTTAACCTAATAAAATTTATAAAAAATAAATAATAATATATTTTTAATAAAAATTAAAAGGAGGAAATTATGAACTTTAATTCTTTTTCTTTAACTCCTAATTATTCTAATAATAATTTTTCAAATGGATTTAAAGAAATAGATCAAATGTTTAGTACATTAACAGGTAAAAAAAAGTACTTTCTGAAGATATTCCACCTACAATATTATACAAATTGATAATTATTGTTATAAATTAATTGTTAGTGTTTCAGGGTTATATTGAAAAAAATTTAGAAATTTCTACTCAAAATAATGAATTAACAATTACAGTAAAAAAAATATATAATAATAAAAATCAAAAAAATATAAAGAAAAATTATTACATCGTGATATATATGATGGAAATTTTTCTTTAAATTTTAAATTACATTATCGTATTATAGTAACTAAAAGCATTGCTTAAAAATGGTTTATTAGAAGTTAATTTTGAATTTAAAATACCGGAACAAGAAAAATCAAAAAAAAAAAAAAAAAAAAATAGAAATATGTTCCAATTAATAAAATTGGTATTTTTAAAGTCATTCAATAATTATATCTTCTCTTGTAATAAGGTAAAAGAATTCAATAAAAATATAATAAATTTTTTTGCTCTTACAAGAGATTAATCAAAAAAATTTATATTCTTTCTTTAATTTTTTTAACTTTTTTTTCTATTTTTTTAGATAACCAAATATTATTTAATACATTAATCATTGCTTTTGATGCAGATTCTATTATATCTGTAGCTAATCCAATTCCATGAAATCGACGATTGTTATATTTTACTACAATATCAACTTGTCCAAGAGCATCTCTACCACTACCTTTGCCCACTAAATGAAATTTTTCTAAAATAATTGAAAATTTAGTTACTTTATTTAAAGCTTGATAAATAGAATTTATTGGACCATTTCTTGAAGTAATAATTTCATTTATAATCACGTCTCCACATAAAAGTTTTATAGAAGCAGTAGAAATCCCTGTAGAATCAGAGTGTATACTAAAATATTTTAATTGAAAATAATCAGTTTGTTGATCTTGATTACTAACAAAAGCCAAAGCTTCTAAATCATAGTCAAATACTTGACCTTTTTGATCAGCTAATTTTAAAAAAGAAACATATAATTGATCTAAATCATAATCTTCATCTCTATAACCCATTTCTTTCATATGATGTTTTACCGCAGCTCTACCTGAGCGAGATGTTAAATTTAATTGTACATCTTTTAATCC
>NZ_CP034854.1 GCF_005080825.1 Buchnera aphidicola (Thelaxes californica)
CCCATTTTCGATCCTATTTTCTAAATTTAAAAAAGCCTTTTAAAAAAGTTAAAAAAAAGCTTTTAAATATTAAATGATAACAATATTTAATTCTAAATAAATTAAGATCATAAAAAAAAATAAAAACTTATTACTTTATAATTTTATAGATATTAAAATTAATGTTTTTAACTAATTTATTTATTAATATTTTAATCTATATAATTAAATCTAATAATTTTTATTTAATGAGATTTTTTATCAATTTATTAATTATAAAATATAACTTTGTAAAAAGATAAGAATGGAGGGGGGGTATTTAATAAATTAAATTATTTATTTTACAGATTTAATTTAAATACTTTTATTTTTCATTAATTATCCATTTTATTGTATGATCAATAATTTTATTTCCAAATGGGGTTAAAATAGATTCAGGGTGAAATTGAAAACCACAAATTAAATTTTCATCATCTCTAACAGCCATTGGGATTTTTTCATAGTAGGCATTAACAATAATTTTTTTATTCGAAATATTTGTACCCATAAGAGAATGATAACGACCTGCTATAAAAGGGGAGGGTATATGTTTAAACATAGCTTTTTGATCATGTTTAATTAGTGAAGTTTTTCCATGCATAATTTTCCCAGATGGTTTTATTTTACCTCCATAAGTTTCAACAATTGCTTGAAAACCTAAACATATCCCCACAATAGGAATTTTACCCTTGAACATTTTTATTAAAGATAATATGCACCCTGCATTTTTAGGTAAACCTGGGCCAGGTGATAACATAATTATTGGATTATTTAAATTATTAATAAAATCAGAAATTATAGTAATATTTGTATCATTTCTAAAAATGATGACTTTATGTTTTTTTACTCTTAAATGATCTACTAAATTATATATGAATGAATCAAAATTATCTATAAATAGTATATTTGCCATCTCCTCTTCCTTTCTTTATTTCTTTCAAAATTTGGTTAGCTGTCATAATTGAATGAAGTACTGCTTGAGCCTTATCCCGGCTTTCATCTGCTTCCATTTGAGGAATTGAATCTAAAATAATTCCTGCTCCAGATTGTACTGTAGCTATACCATTTTCTACGTAAGCTGATCTTATGATGATACATGTATCAAACTCACCAGATGCCGTTAAATAGCCTATAGCGCCTCCATATGACCCTCTTCTCTCTCCTTCAAACTGAGCTATTAGCTGCATTGCTTTTATTTTAGGAGCCCCAGTTAAAGTACCCATATTCATACATGCCTGGTAGGCATGGAGGGCATCTAGATCAGGGAGAAGTTTTCCATAAATATTAGATACTAGATGCATTACATGCGAGTATTTATCAACCTTAGTTAAATCTGATACCGATCTGGTTCCAGGGATACAAATACGTGCTAAATCGTTTCTAGCAAGGTCTACTAACATAATATGTTCAGACATTTCTTTTTCATTTGTTCTCATTTCCAATTCAATTTTGCTATCTAAATCTAGATCTATTTTATTGTTTTTATTTATACCTCTAGGACGAGTCCCTGCTATAGGATAAATTTCTACTTTTCTATTTTCAGGGTTAAATTTCAATGAACTTTCTGGGGATGCTCCAAACAAATTAAATCTGATGTCTTGCATAAAAAACATATAAGGGCTAGGGTTATTTTTTTTTAAAATTTGATACGAAACTAATGGATCAATACAAGAAGTGAAAAATTTTCTAGATGGGACAATTTGAAAAATATCTCCTTTCAAAATAAATTTTTTCATATCGTTAATAATTTTAATATATTCATTGTCATTTTTATTAATATTTACATTTTTTGTATTATATATTTGTTCTTTTTTAATTGTAAATTTTCTAAAAGATACAGTACTGATTTTCTTTTTTATTTCTAAAATTTTATTTTTTAATCGAGCTTTTTCAGCAATATTATTTTTGAATAGTGTTGATTGGATAATACATTTTTTTTTTTGATGATCGAGTGTTAATAAAGTTTCAGCAAGATAAAAACAAAAATCTGGACAATTTTGTTTATTAATTAATTTAGGTATTTTTTCGAAAGTTGATACTAAATCATATGAAAAAAATCCCCCTAGAAATATAGCTTTAGGTTCATTTTTTATTGGTTTAATAACTCTTAATAAAAATCTTAGAGAATCAAATATAGATAAAGTTCTAATTTTTTTATCTTCGTCAATATTTTTTTTACTTTCTGGGAATTTATATTTTCTTCCATTAGGATATGAAAAAATTTCAACATGGGGGGAAAATATGAAATCTAAAACAGGTAATAAAGCTTTACCATTAGTAGTAAAGCAATCAAAAGTAACTGTTAAATCTTGAGCGGTAATTTTTAAAGCTGTATCTACAATTAACATACTTTCTACATTTTTTCTGGTATTAATCTCAGCAGATTCCAAAAGTAAAGTATACGGTTTGGATTCACATAATGTATGGAAAATTAAAGTAGGGTCAGAATGATATTCTGCATAATCTTTTATTAATTCAATTTCATATTTTTGATTTTTCATTTTTTATTTTTTTTTTTTTTTAGTTTATATTAAGTGAATGTAAAGCACTTTATTTTACTTTCATTTTTAAAAAATTTATATATATATATAAATATACTACATTTTTCATTATATATTAATAATTCATTTAGATAATGTTTATTTTTTACAATTTTACTCTTTTAACTTCAGATATTTGTTTTTTCTAAATAAAACAATCATAACATAAAAAATCACATTAGTTATATATTTTATAAATATCTAATTTTTTTAAAAGACAACAAATAAAACAATAACATGATAATAAATAAAGTAAAGCGATAATTTAAAAACTGTTCTTATATATTACACATTAACTCATTTTCTGAACTTTTTGACCTTAAAAAAAGACAAAAAAAAAGTTATGCACATTTTATGCACATTTTATGCACATTTTATGCACATTTTATATTTAAGCTTTTTAAAATGTGGATAAAATTTTTTATAAAGGGGGGGGGTTATAAAAAATTAAAAAAAATTAAAAAAAATTGATTGTTTTATCAAAAAAATGATGATTTAGATGCAAACTCAAAAAATTTTTTTTTATTCGAACTTGAATTATTCTCTTTTTAAGCTTTTTTAATTTTTAAAAATTTGTTTGATCTTAAATTTTTAAATGAATACTTAAAATCTTTAAAATTAAATCATTACCCCATTTTCGATCCTATTTT